>JACCQX010000037.1 GCA_013813905.1 Chloroflexota bacterium | reverse complement strand
TCCTGTTCGAGGATGGGCTGCGGCATGTGCGCTCCTTCGTCCAGCGCCTCGAGAGCGTGCCGGGTGGCTCCATCCAGGCCCGCTTCGGCGGCGACCTGACCGCGCTGGTCGATGGATCGTCCAACGTGGTCCTTCACGCCACGGGCACCGCGGCGGGTCGAGCCGGGCCGGTCTTCCCGCTCGACCGTCCGGTCATGCCCGGTCGCCTGGATCCGCGCTCACGCATAAAGCTGGTGCTGACGCAGCCGCCCATCCACTGGAGCCAGGAGAACCTGGCCTTCGCTTACCTGGCGACGTCGCTCGTGCTGGGCCGGGAAGCGGCCGAGGACCTGCCGCTGGACTCTCTCTTCGGCGGGTCGGCACCCAGCGAGTGGGGCGGAGACGTGGCCGTCCTGCGCCGGTCGCTGGCGTCGGCACGGACCGTGCTTGCCCCCGACGGCGCGGTGGTCCTCATCCTCGACCGCAGCGGCCCCGCCGGACTGGCGGCGGGGGTGCTGGGTGGGGTGGGCGCCGGGCTTCGACTCTCCAATGCCGTGCTGGCAGAGCTCGGGGATGAGATCGCTGGCACCCTCGAGTTCATCGACGGCGATGCAGCGTCGGTGAGCGGGGGTGCGGCCACGGACGCTCCTTTCCAGCTGTCGGCGGTGGAGCGGGCGGTCAGTGACGTGGCCGTGGGCGTGCTCCAGGCGCGCGGCGAACCGGCACGCTACGAGCGCTTGCTCGGGGAGGTGCTCATCGGGCTGGATAAGCTGGGGCACCTGCGCCGGCTCGTCGGCACGCGGACCTTCGCCGAGACCGAGGAGCGAGCGGAGCGGCCGAGGGAGGCGACGGGCCTCTTCGGTGAGGTGGAAGCCTCCAGCCGATGGCGCGACGCCCGACGGCCCATCCGTGCCAGCGTGCGGACTTCGCCGCCCGCGACCGACGACGCGGCGCCCGCCCCGACCGACGCGCCCCCCACCGAAGCACCCCCGACCGACGATACGGCGCCCCTTTCGACCGATACGGCGCCCGATTCGACCGACGACTCCCCGGAGCAAAGCGGCAACGTCTACGCCCGCTGGTCGAGCGCCGGGTCGGGCTCGGATCCGGTCAAGCTGCTGCTCGAGATAGTACTGGGCGAGCTGCGCCGCCCCGACCACCCGCGACTCCAGGAACTCGAGCCCGGTCGCTGGTGGCTGCGCAACGACGCGGACATCTCGGCCGCCCGGCTGCCGCTCTCCGATCGTCTGGAATGGGCCGTCTTCAGCCTCCTATCGACCAGCGGCGAACTCTCCGAAGGGAGCTTCTTCGATCGCATCGCAGGCATGTTCCGGGGTCACGACACGCCGGACGAGGAACTGGTCCGGGCCTGCCTGGAGAGCTACCGCGCCAAGGAGGAGTCGCACTCCGAGACGCTGCGCACGGAGGACTCGCTCAAGACGCGTCACGAGGAGCACGCGGCCCTGATCGGGATGCTCGTGGAGTACGGCCACCGGCTGGGGCTCAGGTGCTGGGTACCGACACGGGAGCAGCGCCGCCCGTTCAAGGGCGCGCCACTGGCCGACCTGCTCTCCGAAGCCGAGCAGCGCGTCTATCTGCCGCTGATCACCCCCGGCGATGCCGAAGCCCTGGAAGCAGCCGACTGCATCTGGTATGTGCGCGGCAAGGCTACCTTCCTCTTCGAGGTCGAATGGACGGCCATGCTCACCGAACCGATCATCCGGCGCGGCGCGCGCATCCCGGCCTCGGACGCGCTGGTGCGCTTCCTGATCGTGCCGCCGGAGCGGAGTGAGCTCGTCCGACTCAAGCTGGCCCGGTCGCCGCTCCTCCGACAGCGGATGCAGGAGGACAACTGGCATATCCTCAAGTCCGACCATCTGCGCACCCTCTACGCCCGAGAGGTGGCCGACCTGGAGGCTCTCGGTCCCTTGCTGGGCCTTGATCCAGAGATCGAGAAGCAGGCCGAGCAGCTGGCGCTCTTCGGCTGAGAACCGTTCATCGCATCAAGGAGTGGACCCTCGATGACCTCCGCACCCCCGCAGAGCCCCGTGCGCGACCTGGCCGACCGATTCTGGGACTGGTTCTTGTCTTCCCAGCCCGTCTTCGCCACGGTCCTCGGCGATGAGCGCTTCGACGATCGACTGGACGATCCCAGTGCGGCGGGTCGCGCCGCGGAGGTTGCGGCGATCCAGGGCTTCATGGCCGACGCGGCGGGCATCGACGCTTCGAGCCTGGACACCGAGGAGCGCATCACGCTGGACATGCTCCAGGTGCTCGGCCGGATCCGGCTCAAGTCGCATGAGCACCGGCTCTACCAGTTCGAGTCGATCGACCAGATGGCTGGACCGCAGGGCCTGCCCGGCGACCTGTCGAGATTCCAGCGGCTCGACACGCCCGAACGGTTCGAGCGCCTGCTGGCTCGCCTGCGCGCCTTTCCCGACTACCTCGAGGCCCATCGAGCCAACTTCCAGGAGGGTGTCCGGGCCGGCCGGACAGCCGCCAGGCCGGTCCTCGAGCGGACCATCACGCAGGTGCGCCGCGCCGTGGAGACGCCGGTCGAGGAGTCCCCGCTCCTCGCCCCGGACAAGCCTCTAGACGATGATCAGCGCGCGCGACTGCGCGGGGTGCTGGAGGAGATCGTCAAGCCGGCGCTCGTGGCCTATCTGGCGGCGCTCGAGGACGTACTGCCCGGCGCGCGCTCGGGCGACGGCCTGTGGGCGCTGCCTGACGGTGAGGATGTCTACCGCGCGCTGATCCTGGCCTCCACCACACTGGAGGACGAGCCACAGGCTTTCCACGACTTCGGGCTGGCCCAGATCGAACTGATCGACGCCGAGCGGCTGCTCATCGCGCAGGAGCTGGGCCTCGCGGATGTCGCCGCTCTACGCGCGTCGCTGGAGGAGGATCCCTCGAATCGTCCGCCCAGCCGGGAGGCGCTGGTGGAGGTGGCGCGCGAGCAGATCACGCGGGCCGAGGCGGTCGCACCCCGGATGTTCGGTCGTCTGCCCAAGGCCGCCTGCGAGGTCCGAGCGGTCGAGGCCTACCAGGAAGCAGAGGCGCCGCCCGCCTTCTACTACCCGCCGGCTCCCGATGGCTCGCGACCTGGCATCTACTTCATAAACACCTACGAGCCGGACAGCCGGCGCCTGCATCGACTGGCCACCACGACGTACCACGAGGCTGTCCCGGGCCACCATTTCCAGATCACCATCGAGTCCGAGCTCGAGGACCTGCCCGACTTCCGGCGTTTCGGCGCGCGCTTGACCGGCGCTGCCTATCCCGAGGGCTGGGGCCTCTACTCCGAGCGCCTGGCCGATGAGCTGGGCCTTTTCGTGGACGCGCGTGAGCGTATGGGCATGCTGGACTCGCAGGCCTGGCGAGCCGCCCGACTGGTGGTGGACACCGGCATCCATGCCTTCCGCTGGGACCGGCAGCGCTCCATCGACTTCCTTCAGGATGTGGCGGGCCTGTCCGAGCTGGAGGCGGCAACAGAGACGGATCGCTACATCGCGTGGCCCGGTCAGGCGCTCAGCTACATGACCGGCCAGCGCGAGATCGACGCGCTGCGGCGCCAGTTGGAGCAGCGCGACGGAGACCGCTTCGACCTGAGCGCCTTCCACGACGAGGTCCTGGGCCACGGCACGCTGCCCCTGGCCACGCTCCGCCGGGAGCTGCCGAACTGGGTCAAGCCGCGGGAGACGTAGGGCCGCTCAGCTTCGCGACAGCTCGCCCAGCGCATCCACCAGCCGCTCGATCTCGGCCTGCGTGTTGTAGTGCACCAGTCCCACGCGGACCATGCCGCCCGCCTCGGCCAGGCCGAGTGAGCGCACCAGCTCGTAGGCGTAGTAGTCGCCATCCCAGACGTTGATGCCCCGGGCACCCAGGAACGCAGCGATCTCCCGCGGCTGCCGGCTGGCCATGGTGAAGGAGACCGTGGGACAGCGCTCCTCGAAACGAGCCGGGTCGGTGATGCCACGCACTTCCACGCCCGCCGAGATGAGCCCTTCGATGAGCGGTGGGATGAGCGTCACCTCGTATGCTCGTGACGCCTCCATGGCCGCGCGCAGCCGCCCCGCTCGTCCTCCGTCCGGGGCACCGGGCGTGCCCGCCGCGCCACCCTGTGACATCCCGACCCACTCCAGGTAGCGGAACGTGCCCAGCAACCCGGCCAGCATCTCGTGCGACTGCGTGCCGGTCTCCCAGCGGCCGGGCAGCTCATCGGGCGACGGTCGGACCTTGAGCGCGGGCAGCGACTCCAGGAGCTCGCGCCGACCCCACAGCATCCCGAGGTGCGGGCCGAAGAACTTGTAGGGCGAGCAGACCAGGAAGTCCGCGCCCAGCGCGGCCACGTCGATCCGCAGGTGCGGGCCGGCGTGGACAGCATCGACCCACAGCAGGGCTCCCGCCGCGTGCGTCATCCCCGCGATCCGCGCGACGGGCGGGATGGTGCCCACTGCGTTGGAGGCGAGCGTCACGGCCACCAGCCGCGTACGAGGGGAGAGGACCGCTGTCAGCTCCTCCAGGTCGAGCGTGCAATCGTCCTCGCGCACCCCCACCCAGCGGATCTTCGCGCCGCGTTCCTCAGCGACGGCCAGCCACGGCGCGACGTTCGCGTCGTGGTCCAGGCGCGTCACTACGATCTCATCTCCAGGGACGAAGCCGCGACCAAGCGCTCGGCTCACAGCGAAGGTCAACGTGGTCGTGTTGGCGCCGAAGATGATCTCGCCCGGGTCAGCGGCGCCGAGGAAGTCGGCCCCCGCGGCGTGAACGTCGGCAAGCAGAACTTCCGTCTCGTGGCTGGAGCGGAACTGGCCGTGCGAGTTCGCGTTGGACGTCTCCAGGTACTTCGTGACGGCCTCGATGCATTCGCGCGGGACCTGCGTCCCCGCCGGTCCGTCGAGATAGGCCACCGGGCGGCCGTCGAGGTGGCGGCCGAGCGCAGGAAAGTGTGCCCGCACCGAGTCGATGTCGAAGGCCGGTCTGTCCGTCATGGGCGAAGTCTAGGCGGCTCACCGGTGTACGATCGTCCCGCCTCGCTTGGCGCGATCCGTCTTTGGCAACGTACGTTCTCGCGGATCTCGCACAGAAGGAGCGCCATGGCCACTCATTCCGTTCCCAAGTCGGGGCTACAGCGAGAACGTCAGCGGCGCATGTATCAGCGCGCGGAGCAGACACTGCCCGGGGGCACCGACTCGAACTTCCGGGCCTGGGGCGAGGACACCGTCTACGTCGACCGGGGCGAAGGCGGTCGTGTCTGGGACCTGGATGGCAACGAATTCGTGGACCTGCGCATGGGCTACGGCCCGGTCATCCTCGGCCACGGCGACCCGCGGGTGGACGACTACGTTAACGAGCGCATGCGGCAGGGCGTGAGCTTCTCGCTCACCAGCGAGGATGAGGTGGGGGCCTGTGAGCTCATCTGCGAGCTGACCTTCTGTGAGATGGCGCGCCTCACCGTGTCCGGCACGGAAGCCACGATGCACGCCATGCGCCTGGCGCGCGGCTTCACCGGCCGCGACAAGATCGTCAAGTTCGAGGGCCAGTACCACGGCGTGCACGACTACGCCCTGATCAGCGTGCTGCCCAACGACGTGGGCGATCTGGGCGATCGCGAGAACCCCGTCCGGCTGGCCTGGGGCCGCGGCATCCCGCAGGCCATCACGGAGACCGTCATCCCGGTCCCCTACAACGACCTCGAGACGCTGCGGCGCGTCTTCGAGCGGGATGGAGAGGACATCGCGGCCGTCATCATCGAGCCGGTCCTGGGCAACGCGCAGGGCATCATGCCGGGCGCCGGCTTCCTGGCGGGCGTACGCGCCATGACCCGGGAGTTCGGAGCGCTGCTCATCTTCGATGAGGTCAAGACCGGCTTCCGCTTCGCACCAGGCGGCGCGGCCGAGGCATTCGGCATCACGCCGGACCTCGCGACCTACGCCAAGGCCATGGGCAACGGCTATCCTGCAGCGGCCTTCGGCGGCCGGCGGGACGTGATGAGCATGTTGCCCAAGCACGTCAGCCACGGCGGAACTTACGCAGGCAATCGCGTGGCGGCCTCCGCGGCCGTGCAGGTCCTGCGCATCCTGCGCGACACGGACGCGCTGGGCACGGTCCGACGCAACGGGGAGCAGACGCAGGACGGTCTCCGACAGGTCCTCGACCGGACCGGTCTGGCCTACGTCTTCACGGGCACGCCGCAGATGTTCGGCATCATGTTCAGCGAGGCCCTACCCGACGACTACCGCGGTTGGGCGGCCACCGACCACCAGCTCTACGACGAGATCGCGGTGGGCATGATGACGCGCGGAGCGATGCCCGAACCGGACTCACGCGAGCCCTGGTTCATGTGCGAGGCCCACGCCGAGGAGGACCTGATCGATCGCGCCGTCTCGGCCTTCGAGGGATCGCTGGCGGCGGCGCTCGAGGTCCGTGCCAGACGCGGTGCGTCCGACTAGCGCGTTGCGCCGCGGACCACGCCAGGGCGGATCGGCCGATCTCCGTCAGGATGGGTCTCATGCGTCCGACCCTTGCGCTCCTGCTTCTCGCGCTGCTGGCGGCCGTGGCTTGTGACGGGCCCTCGACTTCGGAGGGCGCATCCGTAGAGGCATCGCGCGCCCCGGCACCGAGCCCGACGACGGACCGACCAGACCCAACGTCACCCGGCAGCGAGCCGCCCAGCTCGGCGGCCGATCCCAGCCTCTTCGCCTATGACCCGACCGTGCCGCTGTCGCCGCGTGTCGCCCGGTCGCGGGATACGCGCCACGCCCGCCTGGACCACTTGACCTTCGCCTCCGTGGATGGTCAGCGTGTGCCGGCCCTCTTCTCGCGGCCGCTCGACGCACGCGAACCCGCGGCCTGCATCCTGCTCGGCCACGGGCTGCGTGGCGACAAGGAGTCGTTCCGCCTCTGGGATCTGCTGGCCCAGGCGGGGTTCTCGTCGCTGGCCATAGACGCTCGCGCCCACGGTGAGCGGCGCGATCGCGTCACGCTCGAGCGACTGGCCACCGAGCCGCGGGTCCTGGAGCGGCTGCTCCGCGAGACGGTGGTGGACATGCGCCGCGCCATCGACTACCTCGCCACGCGGCCGGAGTGCGACCCGGCCCGTACGGGATACCTCGGTGCCAGCATGGGCGGCTTCCTGGGGACCATGCTGGCGGGCGTGGATGAACGCGTCCAGGCGCCGGTGTTGCTGGTCAGCGGAGCTGACTGGCCGACCATGCTCGGCAGCACGGAAGCCCAGCTCTTCCTGCGGGGCGCCACGCCGGATGACATCCGCGACGCGGGCGCGGTGCTGGATCCCATCGACCCCAAGCATTGGGCCGGGCTGATCAGCCCTCGCCCCGTGCTCATGATCGCCGGCGACGCCGATCTCGCCGTGCCGCCGGCCGCCGCACGCGCCCTTCACGAAGCTGCGCAGGAGCCCAAGACCATCGTCTGGTACGAGGGTGGCCATGCCCTCCCGTCGGGAGCGGAGACGGAACGCATCTTCGGGCGGATCGCCCTGTGGCTCGTGGAGCACCTAGGCGGCTGAACCTCGCCACGGGGCGGCTGGCTCGGCGCTAGGCTGACGATCCATGGATCTGGGAAGCCTTCTGGCGCGTATCGATCCACCGGAGGTCGCACGCATCGCGATCTCGCTGGCGATCGTGGTCGCGGTCTCCATCGTGGCGCTGCGTCTCACGCAGCGCTTCGTGGGCGGGGTCGTGGCACGCACCCTGACGCGTCCAGCGGGTGAGGACACGCGCGGGCAGCTGACGGTCCTCGAGTTCGAGAAGCGAAAGCGGACGCTGGAGGCGCTGGGCGGCAATCTGGCCCGCATCGTCATCCTGGGCGTCGCGGCCATGGCCGTGTTGGGCATATTCAGTGTCGACCTGGGTCCGGCCATCGCGGGCCTGGGCCTCGTCGGGCTGGGCGTGGCGCTCGGGGCGCAAAGCCTGGTCAAGGACATCGTGGCGGGCGCCTTCATCCTGGCCGAGAACCAGTACGGTCGCGGCGACATCGTGACCATCGCCGCCGTGACCGGCACGGTGGAGGACCTGGGGCTGCGGCGGACGATCCTGCGGGACTTCGACGGCACGGTCCACGTCGTGCCGAACGGGCTCATCGGCGTGGCCTCCAACCTGACGCGCGTCTGGGCGCGCGTGGTGGTCGATATCCCCATCAAGGATCCGGCCCGCGTGGCTGAGGCCATCACGTTGATCGACACGGCCGGCGAGGCGATGGCGAACGACCCGCGCTGGAAGCGCCGGCTGCTGGCAGCGCCCAAGGTCGACCGTGTCAAGGCATTGTCTGCGGCCGGGGTGACCCTGAAGGTGGTGGGTTCGGTGGGCGCCGGCGATCGCTGGGATGCCGCTGGCGACATCCGCGGGCGCGTGCTGGCCGCTCTCTCAGCGGCCGGCATCGACCTTGGCGGATAGGCAGCCCGAGGCCTGCGGACCGCTCAGTACGTCCAGGGCGATACGCAGAAGCCCCTCTGGCCCAGGGTCGTCCGGCCTTGAGCCCTCGACCGTCGCCAGCTGGTCTATCCAGAGGAGGGCAGCAGCCCTGATCCGCGCTCCATCCGGCGGTCTCCGAGCATCGCCCCGCGCCGCCAGCACGAAGAGCGGCGCGGTTCCGAGGTCCGCGGCCAGGACACCGTGCGCGGCCAGCTCAGCTCGCTGGACAGCGTCCGGCAACACATCGACGGTCGCCACGCTGCCCACGTCCACGTCCACACCGGCGGCCTGAGCCGCCTGGACCAGAGCGTCGGCAAGCGCGAAGTCGCCGACCGGAGCCACCTGCTGACGACCCAGTAGGGTCCGACTCGTGCCGTCCGTAGCGGAGGCAGCGAGGACGACGATCGTTCCACCGAGCCGCAGCCGCGGCGCTACGGCCATGGCCGGTGCGACCCGCACGAACCGACGCGCGCCGATCATCAGCAGCTCCTCCACGACCATGGCCACGGCCGGCGCCCCGAGACCGGTGGTCTGGATGGTCACCGGATGACCAGACCACCGGCCACTGAAGCTGGGCAACCCGCGATGGTCGGAGATGAGATTCGAGCGCCCCTGTCCGCCGTCCAGAAACGAAGCGGCGCGTTCAGCGTCCTCCGGATCCTCGACCAGGAGCACGTCCGGCGGCCGATCTCCTGGTTCAGCCCGAAGGAGGATGGTGGGCACGTCTGCTCCTCAGCTCCGGCGCTGCACGATGGCCGCGTTCCTTTCCAACCAGGAGCTCAGGCGCGGGAAGTCGGCCCGCCGCTGCTCGACACTCAGCGCCAGGGCGCCTAGATCCGCAGCCACGTCCAGATCGTCCCAGGCTGGCAGCAGGATAGGCTTCCAGCCGACGGAGGCTAGCGCGACCTGCGTCGTGGAGAGCGCGTCTGAGCCACCCATACGGGCAGCTCCGAAGACCCGCTGGAGTCGGATCTCGAAGCGCCGCCGTTGCCACGCTCCCATCAGTGGCCGACGGCGCACCCAGCGGAGTCCCACGAGGTAATACCCTCCGTCCAGGCACGTGCCCAATACGGCCCCGTGCGGCCTGCGCCCCAGGGTGTCCACCGCCAGTGTGAGGAATGCGCGCGGCAGCGTGGGGCTGTCCGCGCCGACCGCGAGGGCGCTGGTGGAGCCTCCATCGAACGCTCGCAGGAAGCAGTCGATCAGGCCGCCTGATAGTTCCGGTCGCTCTTGGACGGTCACCTCCCAGCCATCGCCCAACAAGCGCCTGACCGGTTCCTCGTCCCGTGCCTCGGGGACGATGGCCACCTGTCGCATCCTGAGCGCGCGCGCCGCGGCTCCGAGAGACGCGGCGCCATCGGCCAGGCAGGCCGCCCAGAGCGCCCGCGTCTCGACTTGCCCTATCTCGGCCGCCAGGCGGGTCTTGGCATGACCGTCGCGCGGCGCCTTGGCCATCAGGGCAAGCACGGGCCGCCGACCGGACTCGGCGATGGCCATGCGGAGCATCGCGCGGCCCGCCGCGAGCGACGCAGTCAGCTGTCCGGAGACCTTGCTGCGCCCACCTTCACGTTTGTGGAACCGGACGGGTCGCTCCACGACGCGCGTCGCGGGGTCGGTGAGGGCGCGCGCGATGAGTTGCACCGTCCATCCGTACCCGGCATGGTCGGGGTCGAGACGATGCAGTGCGACCGAGCGCACCACCTTGAAGGGCGGCAGGTCGCTCACTCGCTGACCGGTTCGGACTGTCAGCACGCGCGTCACCAGAGCATTGCCCAGCCTGGCATGCCAGGGAAGCGCGCCACGCTCGGTCAGCGCTGGGGAACGCCGGCCGAGCACCAGATCACCATGCTCCAGTCCGGCCACGAGCGCCGTCAGGTCGGCCGGATCGCACGATCCATCGCCATCGAGGAAGGCGATCGCCTCATGATATTGGCTCGCGGCTGCCTTGCCGCCGGTGATGCAAGCGCGCCCATAGCCGCGCCGCGGCTCATCCAGCACCAGCGCCCCGGCCGCTCTGGCAGCCCGCTGAGTCCCGTCCCGCGAACCGCCATCGACGGCGTAGACGCAGCACGCACCCGCGCCTCGCAGCCCCCGCACCAGGCGTCCGATCGCCGTCACCTCGTCGAGCACCGGCACGACCGCGGCGATACCGTGCACGGCGGGAAGCGCGCTACTCATCCAGCGGGGCCCAGACCTGGAAGCGTCCGTCGTCGATCAGAAGTCGGCGTCCAGAGCGCGTCAGATCGTCGAGCCATGCCGCGCGGTCCCGCCAGCGCAGTCGCCCTGGCACGTAGGCCTCCCGATCGACGACTACGAAGGCGTCTGCACCGGCTGTCGGGAACACCTCGATGCGCTTCCGGTTCGCGAGCGGCGCGGCGACACCCGAGTCGGCGGCGATCGGCGCATCTGCGGGGATGATGGCTGTTGCGGAGATCAGTCGCGTCAACGCCGCCGGACGGTTCCACGCGCGCTCCTCGCGCGATGAGAAGGGCGGGATGCCGCCACGCGCGACGGCGATCCCGAACCCAGAGACCACCAAGGCCGTGACCATGAGGGCGGTTCCCGTCCGTGGCCACCCGGCGCGCGCTATCCGCCCTCCGGACGGTGGGATCCGTCGTGACGCCGAGGACGCTATCCGCCCTTGCACTGCCCGCCGCCGGCGGTATCGCAGGGAGAGTGCCAGCAAGCGGCGCGCACCGAGCCCTCCGGCCACGATGGCGGGCACGACCAGCAGCAGTCCGTACTGGAGCAGGAGCTGCGGCTGTGGCTCGTGACGGCTGAGCAGATGGGCGACGGTCGGTGGCAACATCAGCAGTGCCCAGCGCGGTCGGAGCAGCGGCAGCGCAGCCATCGAGAGCACCAGACCGATCACGACCAGCCAGCCCTCGGGACGTGTCAGTGCCGCGAGCACGGCGTCGGTCTGCTCGAACGGCGCCCGCAGGACGTTCAGGCCGCCGCCCAGCCAGGCGTAGTAGCCATCGATATCGTAGGCAGCGCCGGCGCGCAGGGCCGGCATGAGCAAGCCGAAGGTGGCCACGGCCCAGGCAGCCGCCAGGCCCGCCATGACCAAGCCCGCGCGTCGCATCGCGCTCGAGAGCGGCCCGGGGGCACGCGCCGCCACGAGGAGCCCCATCACCGCCACCGGATAGACCTGATCCTCCTTGGCGCCAAGGGCCATGAGCGCCGCGCCGAAGAGGATGCCCGTCCGGCCGGTCAGTCCGGCCCAGCCCGCCACCAGGATGAGCGGCAGCGCCAGCGCCTCGGTGTGGAACGACGCACGCGTGGCCTGTTGGGCCACTGCCCAGAACGGGATGGGCAGCGCAAGGGCGGCTGCCAGCCACGTCGCTTCTCGCGCCGGACGGAGCAGGGCGCGCAGGAAGAGGTACGCGGCTGGGGCCAGCGCCGCCAATGCCGCTGCCTGAAGGAGGCCGAGCAGCCGAGCATCGGGCCAGAGCGGCTGGAGGAGCGCCGGCAGCGCGAGCAGTGGCGAGAAGTGCAGGCCGAGGAACTCGCCAGGGTTGAAGCTCGAGCGGAGGCCGTGGCCCTGACTCAGGGACCAGACCAGCTGCTGGAAGTACGCCTGGTCGAAGGCACCGCTGGTGAGGCCTTCCGCGCGACGAAGGCTTAGCACCAGATGCCACGTGAATGCGAGACCAGCCGCTGCCGCCACCAGCATCGGCGCCGCCGCCGATCGTAGCCGGGTCACCGGCACGCCACCGACGTCGACCCGGGCGCGGGACATGAGGCCAGGCCCGTTCCGTTCCAAGACCCTCACGAAGGGACGGCGCGCCGCTCGGCCGCCGTGAGCAGCGGCGCGCCGCTCCGCAGCAGCCGGTCCCGCGTTCCTCTCGCGGCCTTCTGGATGGCTGTCTCTGCCGAGTAGCGCGGTGCCCAACCCAGCGCTCGCAGCGCTGACGTGTCGAGGTCGACGAGCGGCGTGTCACCGGGCCACCCGCCACCGCCGCGGGCTCCACCGAGGTAAATCCTCTCGACCGAAGCGTCGTCCAGGTCGAGGGCGTCGATGATGAGCTCGGCCACCCGAGCGACGCTCACTGTCCCCGCGGTGCCCACGTTGAACACCGACAGGGGCGCAGCCGGAGCGACGTCCTCCGCCAGCAACATGGCCGCCACCACGTCCTCTACAGCCACGTACGGCTTGGCCTGGCGGCCATCGCCCAGGAGCTCCAGGCAGCGCGGGTCGCGCAACAGCTTGACCACGATGTCGTGGACCACTCCATGATCCGAGTGCTCGCCCACCGTGTTCCCGAAGCGGAAGGCGAACGTCCGCCAGCCGTGAAGCGCAGCGGATCCCGCGATGAGTGCCTCGCCGGCCAGCTTGGCTGAGGCGTAGGGTGACTCGGGCAGGAGCGGCCCATACGACTCGCCGGTGGGGACGCTGGCGGGGTAGCCATAGACCGTGCCGCTCGAGGCGAACATCAGGCGACTGAGGCCAAGGCGGCGCATCGCCTCCAGGACGTTCCAGGTGCCGACCACGTTGACCTCGAAGTCGCGCCATGGGTCTGCGCGACCTCGGGCGATGTCGGTATGCGCCGCGAGGTGCACGACCAACTCGTGGCCCGCCATGGCCGTCTCCAGGGCCGCCAGATCGCGCACGTCGCCCCGCACGAGGTGGAGCCGCTGGCCGGCCGCGCTCCTGGTGGGCTTGGCAGCGGTTGCGTCCGGTCCCTGGGCAAGACCGGTGAGTGTCGCGACACGATCCCGGCTGGCTGTCGAGAGGTCGTCGAAGATGGTCACGCACGTCCCCTGGGCCAGCAGCGCATCCACGAGCGTCGCTGCGATGAAACCGGCCCCGCCTGTCACGAACGCTCGCTCACACGTTCCCGGGTGGATCACGCCTCCTTCTCGCACACCGCGTACTGATACCAGCGATCCGCCTCACGCTGGACTCGTGCCCACGGCTGGCCCTCCATGAGCCGCCCGAAGACGGCCGCGTCCATGACGCTCGACGCTCCCGGAGGGGGGGACTCCGCCGCCGCGGGTCGGAGCAGGCTTGCCGCACGGACCGTGAGGCGCATCAGGCCGAGTGCCACTCCCGTCCGCACAGCTGATCGCGGTTCGGCGACGAAGGCGAAGCCGCCGGGCCGGAGAACGCGATGGATCTCGGACATCACCTGGTCGCGCTCGCGGAGCACGGTGAACAGGCGCGACACGATCACGGCCGCCACGCTTCCGTCGGGCCGCGGCAGGGCCCTGGCGTCTCCACGCTCGAAGCTACAGCCGCTCAGGCCGCGTGCCAGAGCAGCCGCGCGAGCGCGACGCAACTGGGCCTCTGAGCTGTCGATGCCGACCATCATCAGACCATCGAAGCGCGCCGCCAGCCGCCGGGCGTAGTGCCCGGGCCCGCAACCCACCTCCAGCACGGTGGTCCCCGGCGTGGGAGGCCCGGCGCCCCAGAGCGATGCGCAGATCCGCTCCGTGTCGTCTCGGAACAGGTGCTCCCGCCACAACCCGTAGATGGCCGGATGGCGCTCGAACAGGGCTATACCGCTGGGGTCGCGCGACGGCGATCGGTCGAATCCTCCGATGGGCAGCGCACTCAAGCGCGCACCATGGCCGTGACGACGTGGTGGCCGGTGGCGCCCTCAGGCACCACGCCGCGGCCGCGGTCGGTCTGCACCATGCCCACATGGTCAGTGGCCCGCACGGCCAAGCGGAAGTCGCCGGTCTGCTGCGGTCGCCAGTCGAAGCTCCAGAGGGCCCAGCTGAGGCGGCTGCCCGGATGATCGAGGCGAGCCGGCCGCCATGTTGCGCCCCCGTCCACGGTGACCTCCACGCTGGACACGCCACGGTCGCCTCCGAAGGCGGTCCCGTGCAGGCGCACGGGTCGGCCCACGGCCAGTGGCTGGCGCAGGTCCGGACCGTCGAACCGGGAGCGCGTGGGGATGGTGAAGTCGGGGCCCCAGCCCTGCTGCTCGTAGAAGCCGTCGACCTCGCGTGGCACCAGCTCGACCCGGGTGATCCACTTGACGCTCTTCTCCCCGAAGAGCCCGGGCACCAGGAGGCGCACCGGGTATCCGTGACGGCGGGGCAGCGGCACGCCGTTCATCTCGAAGGCCAACAGCGTGGTCGGCTCAAGGGCCTTGTCGATGGAAAAGCTGTCGCTGTAACCGTCCACCGATCGACATAGCACCTCCACCGTCCCCGGCCGCACACCAGCGGCCTCGATGACGTTGGCCAGCGGCACGCCGCGCCAGATGGCGTTGCTCATCAGCCCGCCGGACACCGTGTTGCTGATGCACATCAGCGTCTGCTCCTGCTCGATCGAGGGCAGCGCCAGCAAGTCTGCCAGGGAATAGCTCATCGCGCGATCCACGTGCCCGTCCACGGTCAGACCCCACAGCCCAGGCGTCACGTCCGGATCGATCACGTTCTTGGTGACCACATAGAAGCGGTCGTTGGGGGTGATCGGCTCGATGTCCGGTCCGCGCACCTGGAGGCCGTCATAAGGGAACGTGGCGTCATCGAAGAGGCGGCGCAACAGGCCGCCGCTGAGCGCCACTAGCACGACTCCCAGCCCGCTCATCAACAACCCGCGTCGTGCGAGGTGGGCGGCACTGGACCCAGGACCGCTGCGCCCGGCTGCGCCGGGTCGGGGACTGGTAGCAGGCAGGGCCACCCGCATCAGCAGCGCCAAGGCGACGGCGAAGGTGACGAAGGAGAGCAGCAACGTCAGGATCGTGCCGACCATGGCCGGGCCCGGCGGGAGGCCCGCGAAGTTGGTGGGCAGGACGGGCCACAGCACGATCAGCGCGACGATCCACAGGAAGGCCACGAAGCCGATCAGGAAGCGCGCCTCCGGCCGGCGCGGCCATGATCGCGCCTCCGCCTCGCGCAGCGATCGACCGCGCAGCCAACCGTACACGGCGCCCCCGACAGCACCGGTCAGGAGCTGCCCCAAGAGCACCGATGCCACGCCCAGCTGCTTCAGCTCGTTGTAGCCACCGGCCCAGCTGATGAGGCCGCCGAAATCACGGACCGGGATCAGCGGCGCGAATCGATCGCCCACCAGCTCGGAGGGGGTGGGCAGGCCGAAGAGCGTGCGCAGCAGAAGCATGGCGGTGGTCATCAGCAGGGCCGCCACGATCCCGGCCACGAGTCCCGACAGGAGGCTTGCCGCCCTGCGCCGACGAGAGCTCACAGGCGACCCCTGGACGATGGCATCCGCGCCGC
>JACCQX010000031.1 GCA_013813905.1 Chloroflexota bacterium | reverse complement strand
GTCGCCATCCCCATCTTCTTCCGGGCGCAGCTGACGAGGGGCGTGCACGCCGTGAAGCGCGCCATGGGACGTGGGTCGGAGTCCTCGCCGCCAAGCGACTGAGGCGTCACGAGGTCGTCCGAGCGCTAGGGCCGAGCGTTATCCTCGCGACCATGGAACTCCGCCAGTTCGTGATCGAGGGGCTGGGCCACATCAGCGGGCTGGTGGTCGATGACGCCGCGGGTGTAGCGGCGGTCGTGGATCCGCGGCGGGATGTGGACCTGTACCTGGACGAGGCCAGGGCGCGGGGCGTGCGCATCAGCCACGTGGTCGAGACACACCTGCACAACGACTACGTCTCGGGTGCCCGTGAGCTGGCCGATCTGAGCGGCGCGGTGCAGATCCATGCCGCCGGCGCCGCGCTCCGACATGATCACCAGGCGGTCCGCGACAACGAGACCTTCGATGTCGGCAAGCTCCGTTTCCGCGCCCTGGAGACGCCCGGTCATACGCCGGAGCACCTGAGCTACTCGGTCGCCGACCGGTCGCGCGCGGACGAGCCGCAACTGCTCTTCACCGGCGGTTCACTGCTGGTGGGGGCGGTGGGCCGGACGGACCTGCTGGGCGCGGAGCACGCGGAGGGCTATGCGCGCCAGATGCACGCCTCGCTCCATGACCGACTCCTGACCCACGAGGACTCGGTCACGGTCCTGCCGACCCATGGCGGCGGCTCCCTGTGCTCCAAGGACATCGCCACGACCCCCTGGTCCACGGTCGGCTTCGAGCGACGCCACGACCCGCTCCTGGCCATCCAGGAGGTGGAGACCTTCGTGCGGGCGCTGCTCGCCGACCAGCCGGCGTTCCCCCATTACTTCGCCCGCATGCGGCCCATCAACCAGGCGGGACCGGCGCCGCTGGGGGCCGTGCCGGAACCAGCGCCGCTGCCCGTGGAGCAGGTGCGCAGGCTGCTCGCGGGGGAGGGGCAGATCATCGACGCGCGCTCCCCGGAGGACTACGCGGCGGGCCACATCCGGGGTTCGCTGTCCATCCCGGCGGGCAGCTCCTTCGGCACGTGGCTCGGCTGGGTCGTGCCGCACGACCGTCCGGTGGTGCTGGTGCTGGCATCCGTCGACGATTGGGACGGCCAGATCCGGCAGGCACTGCGCATCGGTCACGAGAACGTGGCGGGCTACGTGGACGGTGGCCTGGACGCGTGGCGTTCGAGCGGCGGCCCTGTGGCGGAAGGCGCCTCGATCAGCGTGTCCGAGCTGGCGAAGAAGCTCCAGGCGGATCCCGACGTCGTGGTGATCGACGTCCGCCAGGCTTCCGAGTACGAGGGCGGCCACGTGCCCGGCGCTTTGCGCATTCACGCCGGCGACCTGCCGGACCGACTCTCCGAGCTGCCGCGAGACCGTCCCATCGCCACCATCTGCGCCAGCGGCTATCGCAGCTCCGTCGCGGCAGGGCTGCTCCACCAGGCCGGCTTCAGCGACGTCAGCGCGGTACGCGACGGTCTCCCGCAGTGGCAGGCCGCCGGCTACCCGATCGAGACCGGACCCGACGGGGCTGGCTGAGACTCAGGGGCCGATCAAGCTCTCGGTGCCGCGGTAGACGATGCGATCGACCGTCCCGGCGTAGACGTCCACCAGGTAGAGCGCGCCATCGGGACCCTGCACCAGGTCGGCCGGGAAGCCGGCCTCGGTCCAGAAGGGCTCGATCGAGTCGGCATCGGGCGCCCCATCGGATCCCGCCAACGCGACCCAGATGCAGCCGCGCAGCACGTCCCCGAAGAAGAGTGCGCCGCGATACGCCTCTGGAAGTGTCTGACCGTCGTGAAAGGCGATGACCGAGATGGCGGCGGGGCCCGCGCCGCAGGGATCGCCCGGCTGGAGCGACTCGTCATGGCGGTAGGTGAACCAGGGGTCGGCCGTCGCGAAATCTGGGGCCAAGCTCGACCGGCAGGGCACCAGGGCGGCATACTCCGGCTGCGGGCCGGGGCCCTCGCGACAGGGCCAACCGAAGTCGACCGGTTCACCGCTGGTGGCATCGGCGAGTCGATCTATCTCCTCGTACTGGTTCCAGCCGGTGTCCGCGATCCACAGCTCGGGCGTCTCGGGTCGGAAGGCCATGCGGAACGGATTGCGAAGGCCGTAGGCCACGACGGACGCGCTGTTCGCAAGGGCGCTTTCATCGATCTCCGCGAGTCCGGCCGCCTCTAGCGCGTCGCCCGGGATGCGCACGACCGTGCCGTTCCACTGGCCGGGTGCCCGGGCGTCAGGGGGGATGGCTGCCGCGAACGAGCCGTCATGGCAGCGCCTGCGATCAGGGACGGTGGAGCCGTCGTCTGCGAAGTCGGCCGAGCCACCGTCGCCCGCGGATAGATAGAGCGCTCCATCCGGTCCCCAGGCCAGCGCATCCGGGGGATGCCCGCGTCCGTGGTGGCACCAGCCGTGGATCAGCTGACGTTCACGGGCCGGTCCCCGGCCGTCCTGGCGAAGGAGCGACAGCGCGCCCGAAGCGATGCAGGCCAGCTCGTCAGCCCCTGACTCGCAGCCGGACGGATCCTCGCCGTATCGACCCGGCGGACCACCGATGGGACCGTCGAACGCGTACAGCACGTAGGCCGCCCGGGGGTCGGTCGGGTGAAGGGCGAGGCCGAGCAGCCCGCGATCGCCCACGGCGAGGACCTCCTCGCGCAGGTCCGCGAAGATGCGTCCCCGTGGATCCTCGAGTCCATCGAAGATGCGGATCAGGCCGGCTTGCTCTGCGATCCAGATGCGTCCATCCGGGCCGAAGCGGATGGTCACCGGCCGGTCCAGGTCGGTCATGGCGGTTTCCGCGACGAAGCCGGGCGGCAGGACCGAGCCGGGGACCGGCGCGGGCCGCGGATCCGGCGTGGGCGGTGGCGTCGACGGC
>JACCQX010000017.1 GCA_013813905.1 Chloroflexota bacterium | reverse complement strand
GCCCGTCCTGCCTGAACCCGAGGACCGCTGCATCCGTTGTGACCGCCCCACCCCGGCGGGCGTCTCGCTCTGCGAGGCGGACAACCCGGCGCGCATCAAGGCGCCCAGCGCGACACAGGTCCACGGCACGATCCTGGTCGGTGTCATCGCCGGGTTCCTGATCTTCGGTCTTCTGGCACGCTTCGCGGTGAGTGCTGCCGGCCCGTTCGAGGCGAACATCCAGGGACGCGCGGCGCGTGCCGACGGCGCCGCGGAGCTGGTCGTCCGCGTGGTGAATAACGGCACGGCTGCGGCTTCAGCGACCTGCCGGGTGACGCGCGACGGGGTCCCGCGCCAGGCCGACCTGACCTTCCGCACGGAACGCCTGGCGGCCGGAGCGTCGGTGCAGCTGACGCGCACCCTGCCCACACCGCTGTCCGGCGACCCGGCCTTCGACGTCAGCCGCGTGACGGTGGCCTGCACCTGACGCTGGCGAGTCGCGCGGGAACGCCGCTACTCCTGAAGGCTCTCCTCGGGCACGGTCACCAGCACTATCGGTAGTGGGCGAGTCATCCGGGATCAGAACGCCCGGCGCCTGCACGGCCGGCCCTGGCTGCGTCCCGCGGTGGCTGTCGTATCAGCGGATGACCGGCGCTACACCAGTACTGCCAGTGGCGGAGGTGGAGGCCGCTCAGATCCGCCGGCCCCGTGACCGGCCTGCCGGCTCCGCTGACAGGGAGTGCGGCGGTACCGACAGTGCCAGTGGCCTGAACCGGCGTCTCTGGCCGGTCTCCCTAGACCGACGGCAATCCCCCGGCTCAGCCTCTTCCCTCATGGCCGGCTCTGCCGGGCGGCGTCAGGGCTCGCGGCGCCGGATACCCATGGCATTGACCGCAGCTCCCGCCAGCAACAGCCCCACGTTGACCAGCATCGCCGATCGATATGCGTCGGCAGAAGCGTTGCGGACCGCTGTGGCCTCCTCGTCGGAAAGCTCCGCCGTGGGCGAGTTGAGTGGCGCCACAGCCCGCCGCACCTCCGCTGAGTCGAAGTCCAGCCGCGGGATGGCCTCGCTCACGGCGCCGTAGAACGTGGCCGTGATGGCGATGAAGAGCACGGCCGTCACCAGCGGCTGGCCCACGCGCGAGACCGCATTGTTGAAGGCCGACCCGATACCGGCGTTCCGCGACGGGATCGAGTCCATCAACGCTGTCGTCAGTGGCGCGACCACCAGGCTGATGCCCACGCCGAAGAGCAGCAGGGTGGGCAGTACGTCGACCAGGAAGTCCGCTGGCGGCAGGAAGGAGCCCGGGTCACCGGGGCTGGCCCGCCACGCCGCGCTGGTGGCCGGGATGCGCACCTGCCAGGCAAGCCCCAGGGCCATCAGCACCGGCCCGGCGACCAGGAAGGGCCGCGGCCCCAGACGACCGGCCAGCGAGCCGACCCGCGTGGAGAGCAGCGTCAGCAGCAGTCCCGTGGGCAAGCCGAGAAGGCCAGCCGCTAGGGCCGTGTAGCCCAGCGTGCCCTGCAGGAACACGACCTGGAAGGTGAAGGTCACGTATAGGGCGCCGTAGATCAGGAAGGTGGAGAGGTTGATGACCGTGAACTCGCGGGAGCGGAACAGGTCCAGCGGGATGAGCGGGTAGCGTCGCTTGACCATCAGGAAGGGGAAGGCGATGGCGGCGATCACTCCCACGCCCAGCGCGATGAAGGCGATGGTGTCCTGCCACGCCCGCTCCTGCCCCCTGATGGCCCCGAAAGCCAGGCCCCCCACGGCCAGTGCGACGACGGCCGAGCCGAGCCAGTCGAGACCGCCGGTGCGCGTCTCGTCGCGTGACTCGGGCACGTGCCGCAGCGTGGCGTAGAGCGCGACGAGCACGAGCGGCACGTTGATGAAGAAAGCCACGCGCCAGCCGATGGAGTCGACCAATGCCCCGCCCACGACCGGTCCGATCAGGGTCATGCCGGATGTCGCCGAGGCCCACACGCCGAAAGCGCGTCCCCGCTCCGGTCCCTCGAAGGCGGCCGTGATGATGGCCAGCGCCCCGGGCACCAGCAGTGCGCCGGTCGCACCCTGCGCGAGGCGGAAGATGATGAGCAGCTCCAGGTTGGGCGATAGCCCGCAGAGCACCGATGTGACGCCGAAGCCGACCAAACCGATGGCGAAGATGCGGCGCCGTCCATAGACGTCAGCCAGGCCGCCGGCGAGGATGAGCAGCGCGCTGAGCACAGCGAGATAGCCGCTGACGACGTACGCCTGGCCCTCGAAGGTGCTCACGAAGGTCGCGGGCAGCTCCTCCACGATGCGCGGCAGGGCCACGTTCACGATCGTGCCGTCCAGGAACACGATGCCCGATCCGAGCGCCACCGCGGCAAGGATCCAGTTCCTGGGGTTCACGCGTCCTCCGTTGCGGTTCGACCGGCAAGCTTCGCGTGGCAGGCTTCCGCTGGCTGGTCTCGAATGGCTGTTTCGACGGCTGGGTCCCGGCCATGATGACGGCGGCCGCGTGGGAGGACGCCTGAGAGGACGAGGCCACCATCTGGGCCACGCAGCGACGCGCGCACAAGTGTCCCCAGGATCAGCATCGCTCTCTCCGCATGGTGCATCCCAGGCTCCAACCGACCGGCAATCACGCGAGCGCCGGGGTTGTCGGCGCGCGGATCGATGCCCTGACGAAGCCATTCGGACCGTTCCGATCGCCGATCGGTGCAGCCGACGGGCGAAAGGACCGTCGAGCCACCCTCCTGGTCCCGCAGCCCGGGCGAGATCCGGTCGGATGGGGCGCCACCCGCACCACACCAAGCGAATCGCCATCAGTCAGGGAGCTGCCTCGGATCGACCGCCTCCCGGCTGGATCCAGCGCCTGCCGAGGCCGTACGCTCGGACGGCCATGTCGGCATCTCGAGGACTCTCGCCCCGCCTGGCGTAGCATCATCCCGTGGCACTGCCCGCTACCCCACTGTCCACGCTGGCGCCACCGCAGGCGGCCGCGCTGACTGCCGGCTTCGAGCGTGAGCTGAGCGTCGCGCTGGAGGGGGCGCGCCTGGCTGGCGCTCTCCAGATCGAGCGTTACGAACGACTGGAGCGGATCATCCACAAGAGCACCCACGACGTGGTGACGGAGGTCGACACGCTCAGCGAGCAGCTCATCATCGAGACCATCCGGGGCGCCTTTCCGGCCGACCGTTTCCTGGCCGAAGAGTCCGGCCACTCCGGCCAGGATCGGGCGGGCATCCCCGAGCCATCGGATACGCCGAAGGACGAGGCCCTGCCCGTCGGGCCTGGCCGTCAGCCCACCGGCCCTGGCCGTCAGCCCGCCGGGCCGCCGGCCCGGATCTGGATCATCGACCCCCTCGACGGCACCGTGAACTATGCCAACGGCATCCCTATCTTCTGCGTCAGCATCGCGCTGGTGGTCGATGGCAAGCCGACCGTCGGCGTCGTCCTGGACCCGGCGCGCGACGATCTGTACTGCGCCGTGGCCGGCGGCGGCGCATTCCTCAACGACATACCCATCCGCTCACCACTCAAGGAGAAGCTGTCCGACCTCGTGGTGCACCTGGCCCTGCCGCCCCACGGCTTCGCTCGGCGCGAGAACCGCGTCCGCAAGCGCATCCGCGTCTCGCGCGTCACGGGCAGCGCCGCTCTCGCGCTGGCCTGGGTGGGCAACGGACGCTTTGATGCGTTCGTGCAGCCGCGTGGCCTGTCCCTGTGGGACGTGGCGGCGGCGGGGCTCATCGCCGCCGAGGGCGGCTCCCTGGTCACGGACGGGGAAGGGCACGATTGGTTCGACCTGGCCCGATCATCGCGCGGCGTCGGCATCCTCGCCGCGCCGCCCGACCACCACGCGACATTCCTGGAGTTGCTCCGATGACCGACCCGACCGGTCCCGCTACCTCGACCGCCTCGAGCGCCTCCACCTCCGTCCCGGTGGCCCGCCTCAATCATGCCGTGCTGTACGTGCGCGAGCTCGACCGCTCGGTCGATTTCTACCGGCGGGCCTTCGGCTTCCAGGAGATAGCTCGCGAGGGCGGCATGATGGCCTTCCTTCGCGCCGCCGGGTCGACCAACCACCATGACCTGGGCCTGCTGGCAGTAGGTCCGCAGGCGCCGCGCCCTCCGCGAGGGTCGACCGGGCTCTACCACCTGGCCTGGGAGGTGCCGACCATCCATGACCTGGCCGCCGCCGCGCGAGTCCTCTCCGAACACGGAGCACTGACCGGCGCCAGCGACCACGGCGCGACCAAGTCGCTCTACGGGCGCGACCCCGACCACAACGAGTTCGAGGTGATGTGGATGGTGCCGCGCGAGCAGTGGGGCGAGTACGAGAACCGCGGCATCATCGCGCCGATGGACATAGACAAGGAGGTCGCCCGCTTCGGGTGAGCGGGGGATCGACAGACCGCGTTCCTAGCCGGTGCGCCGCGCTGCCTCGTGCCGTTGCTTGCCGATCCGGCCCAGGTGCGTGT
>JACCQX010000016.1 GCA_013813905.1 Chloroflexota bacterium | reverse complement strand
CGCAGGTCGCGCTCGCGGAAGCCGGCCACGGGCAGGTCCACCGTCAACACGATGGCCGTGTAACCCGCGGCCTTGGCTCGAGCGACCAGGTCGCGCGACACGGCACGGTCACGGTGGACGTAGAGCTGGAACCAGCGCTGGCCGGCCGCGTGGGCTACGGTCTCCAGGGGGATGCTCGACAGAGTCGAGAGGCAGAACATGGCGCCCGCCGAGCGGGCCGCCCGCGCCATGGCCACCTCGGCCTCGTCGTGTGCCATGTGCTGGAAGGCCATCGGCGCGATACCGAAGGGAACCTCGACATGCTGGCCGAGCAGTCGGGTCGACAGGTTCACCTCGCTCACGTCGACCAGCACGCGCGGCCGGAGCCGGCGACGGCGAAAGGCAGCCACGTTGTCGCGCAGCGTGATCTCCTCGCCCGACCCGCCTGCGATGTAGTCGAACGATGCGCGGTCGAGCAGGCGCTCGGCCAGGGCTTCGAACTCGCCCAGCGACAGGACACGACCGATCGGATGGTCCCGGACGGGAACGAGTTCCTCGCCGGCAGGATCCGGCGAGTCGCCCACCAGGTCCGGTGTCTCGCCGCTCATGTGCGCTCCGCTGCCGCCGCCTCGTCGTCGGCGCGCTGGCCGGCTATGCGCTCCTCGACGCGGATGGGCAGGACGGTGATGGCCGCCGCCACGAACGCCGCAGCCATGAGCCAGAAGGTGATGGGCAATCCCTGGGCCTCGCCGAATCGGTCGATGACCGCACCGTACACGGCCGTCCAGAGCGACCCCACCCCGAAGGCAAGCGTGAAGTAGACCGAGAACGAGGCGTCGCGGATGCCTCGCGGCGCCAGATCGGCAAGCAGCGCCTGGAGTTGGGGGCTCTCCACGAAGTTGAAGATGCTCATCAGCACGATGGCCAACCACAGCGCCGCCACGTTGGAGCCGGCCAGCACGAACGCGGCCAGGGACGCGGCGCCGGCCAGATAGGCCACCACGATCAGCGGCCGGCGGCCGTACCGGTCGGAGAGCCAGCCGGCGATGATCGGTCCCGGCACGGACCCGATGACGAGGACCGTGTACATCAGCGAGACGGTCAACGCATCCAGCCCCACCACCAGGGCCAGGTAGAGCGGCACGAAGATGTTGAGCACGCCCAAGCCACGTCCGCCCCCGCCCAACATCGCTGATAGATAGACCAGCAACAGGTCGCGATCACGCAGGATGCGCCCGAATGCCTGCCGCACGCTGCCCTCCGCCCGTGCCGCAGCCCGGTCGGCGCCGCTCTCCCGGATGAGCACCCACATGGCCAGGCCGATGAGTATGGCCGGCACGCCGAACAGCACGACCGTCAGGCGCCAGCCCATCACCTCGTTGATGAGCCAGGCGCCCAGCAGCGGCACGGCCACGGTGCCCAGGTTGCCGCCGGCGATGTGCGCGCTGATGGCGAAGCCACGACGGTGGGTCGGGAACTGCTCGGCGAGAAGGGCGTTGCCCACGGGATGCTGGGGCGACCCACCCAGCCGGCTCACGATGTTGGCCACCGAGAAGGGCACGAACCCCGGTGCCAACGCCTGGGCCGCCATGCCGCCGCCGAACACGACGCTGCCCACCGAGAGGATCGTGCGTCGCGAGAGGTAGCGGGTGATGCCGCTGTACGAGAGCTGCACCATGCCGGAGAGGAAGCTGCCGGCCGCGGCCAGGAAAGCGATGGAGGCCACGCTGACACCGAACTCCGCGATGATCGCGATGTACACCAGGGGCAGCAAGGCGGCCTGGGCGTGGTTCACGGCATGCCCGGCGCTGAGCAGCCAGAGGGTCCGGACAGGGTTGACGCCCGCGTCGTCGCTCGGCCTCGCGGGCGGGTCCGTCACCTCCATCCCCGTCAGACTAGCAAGCCTGACCGGTACACTCGCTGACCACGGACGAGTGCACCACTTACGGACACACGCACCACACCGGAGGCTGACGGATGACCGACCCGACCATCGATCGACGCGAACGATGGGCCATGGTGCTCGGCGCCAGCAGCGGCTTCGGGGCTGCCTGCTCCCTGGCGCTCGCGCGGGAGGGCTACCCCATCGTAGGGGTGCATCTCGACCTTCGGGGAACCCTCGCGGCGGCGAACGAGGTTAGGGAGCAGGTCGCGGCGGCCGGAGTCCCGGTCGCGTTCCACAACGTGAACGCTGCGGACGAGGACAAGCGGCACGCCGTGATAGAGGACACGAAGGCGCGTTTCAAGGAGCGCCGCGCGGCGGGGGTAGAGCCGTACATCGCCGTCTTCCTCCACTCGCTGGCTTTCGGCACCACGCTCTCCTACATCACGGACGATCCGGCCAAGAAGGAGATCACCCGGAAGCAGCTCGAGATGACGGCCGATGTCATGGCCCATTCGATGATCTACTGGGTGCGCGACCTCTTCCATGCCGGCCTCTTGGCCGAAGGCAGCCGCGTCTTCGCCCTGACCAGCGAGGGTGCCGTGCACGTCGTGCCGACCTACGGCCCTGTCAGCGCGGCCAAGGCTGCCCTGGAGTCGCACTGCCGGCAGCTCGCGCTGGAGCTCATGCCGTTCGGCATCACCGTTAATGCCATCCGCGCCGGCATCACCGACACGCCCGCTCTGCGGCGGATCCCCGGTCACCAGCACCTGGTACGGGCGGCTTCCGAGCAGAACCCGGGCGGACGCATGACCCGCACCGAGGACGTCGCCCAGGCTCTGGTCGCCCTGGCCTCACCGAGGCTCCACTGGATGACCGGCAACACCATAGGCGTGGACGGCGGCGAGCTCATGGGTACGCGTCAGGAAGGCATCTAGGAATGCGC
>JACCQX010000013.1 GCA_013813905.1 Chloroflexota bacterium | reverse complement strand
GGAACAGATCATGGAGCGGGCGGCAAGTGTCAGCGCCTCCCGGGGCGGCGCGAAGCCTTGCTCCCACTGGCGGTACCTTGCTCCCACTGGCGCTATCGGTACGACGCCGCCCAGGGAAGTGCTGCGCAGTGCCCGGGCGGGGACCACACCGAGGCTGCGCCTGGTCGAGCCACCCTTCTCGGCCCGTGCGGACCACGGTACTGGTGATACCCGTATGAAGCGGTCTCGCGATGGATCCCCGCGCAACGGCGGCGGCACCGAGGGCCGTGCTCGGCGCGTTTGTTCCGTACTCCGTCACGGGTACCGACAGTGCCAGGGCCCTGCTCGGATCGGAGGGCTATGACGTCCCCTTGACGCTGCTTCTATCGCTTAAGGAGACCGCTAGATGCGCCGGATCTCGTCCATGGGCAGGATGAAGATGGTCGCCCCGCCGTGCGTGACCTCCGTGGGCAGCCAGGCAGCGTCCATGCCGCCCAGCAGCTCCATGGGCACCTGCTCGGTGCGGGTCTGGCAGTTCTCCTCGAGGATGACCAGAGCCGGCTCGACCTGTGCATCGTCAAGTCCCAGCATGAGCGTGGCGTTGCGGGCGCGCAGGAATCCGCCCTGCGACCCCAACTGGGTGATCCGCAGGCCACCTTCCTGAAAGGCACTGATCACGCGCCCCGCATCGTCGCGATGGACCACGCAGACAAGCAGTTTGGGCATCGCCGTAGCCTAACGCGCCGACCGCCAGGCGACGACCACCAGCACCACGATCTCGGCGGCGTCCAGCAGCGACAGCTGCGGTGCGAGCCAGGCCGGAAAGGGCTGGTCCGAAAGCCGCTCGCCAAAGGTGCGGCTGGACGCTGGCAGCAGAGCCAGCGAGACCAGATAGTCGACCGCAGAGCCCGCCAGCCAGGCCATAGCGCCCAGGACAGCAGCGATCCGCGGGACATCGGCGCGCGGCAGGTGAGGGACAGCGCCCCAAGCTGCCCTGGCGACGGCTTCGCCGAGGAGCCAGGCGCCCACGGCGGCCACCACGAGCAGGCCCGGACCCAGCTCGAACACGGCTCTGAGGAGACCGAGGACCAGGGCCACAGCAGCCGCCACCAGCAGACCTGCCAGCGTGGCCGGGAGGATGCGCGGCGGTCGCTGTAGCGGCGCTGGATCGGTCCGGCGGCCGGCGGCAGGCGATCCCGCCGGACCTCGCGGCGCTCCGCGCACCTCCCCGGGAGCGCCTGGTCGGGGAGGCTGCCGCTGCGTCATCAGACGCTAGACTAGCGGGCGATGGGTCATCCGAGCCTCGGGCTGCCTCCCGCCGACCGGACTGCCGGTCACCCGCGTGCAGCGGCACGGTTGCGCGCTGAGCGACACCGCCTGGCCCCCCTGGCGCTCGAGGCATCCGTCCGCCTCGCGCCCGCCTTCGCCGCGCGGTACTCCGAGGTGGACATGCGCCGTTTCCTGCGCGACCTCGACCGGCACATCGAACAGTTGGCCCGAGCCCTGGAGACCGACGAGGACGGCTTCGTGACCAACTACGGGGAGTGGCTGGTGCCGGTCTACCGCCGCCGTGGCGTGCCGATGCGCGACTTCATCGTGCTCCTGGGCGGGCTTCGCGATGCGGTCCTGACGGTGCTGCCCAGCGAGGATGTCACGGTCACGCGGCGGCTCATCGAACGCTGGGCCGGGCGTCTCAAGCACCACGGGCGCCTGCCCGGCGACCACCAGGGCAATCGGATCGTGCGCTTCTTCTGGAAGGGCGCCGGTTTCGCCGACGACTCGGTCGTCTGATGACCATCAAGTGGGTCAAGATCGACCCGCTGGTCATGAACGGGGAGCCCTTCTGCTTCGGCACCCGCCTGAGCGTGAGGAACCTGCTGGAGATGCGCTCGAACGGTCTCGCGCCCGCCGAGATGATCGCGCAGAGCCCCGAGCTGCGGCCGGTGGGCATCGCCGAGGCCTTCCGCTTCGCCGCTCAGCACCCCGAGCGCTACGGCCGCTTCCTGGAGCCCGACGGCTCGCTGGCCGGTCCCGGGTTCAGCGCGGAACAGGCCGCCGAGCTGCCTCAGCACCTGCGCTCGATG
>JACCQX010000096.1 GCA_013813905.1 Chloroflexota bacterium | reverse complement strand
CCAAGACCGGCGCCTGGTTCACCTACGGTGACGTGCGCCTGGGTCAGGGTCGGGAGCAGGCCAAGGAGTTCCTGCGCCAGAACCGCGACGTGACCCAGCAGCTCGAGACGGAGATCCGCGGCAAGGTCGCCACCATCGAGGTCCCCGTCGAGGGCATCTCCGAGGCGGAGTGACCAGGACGGCACCCGCAGCTGGCCTTGATGCAGCGCCGACTCGATCCCGCGGAACGAAGCGCGCAGCGCGCCGAGATCCAAGACCCGGAGGTCGTGATGGACGCGGCCGCCGTCTTTCTCGCGGTGCGACCGCGCTCCGTGGCGGAGACGCGGCGGCGCTTACGCCATCACGGCTATCCATCCGGACTGGTCGACTCGGTCATCGAACGCCTCGTCGCGCTCTCGTACCTGGACGACGAGGCGTTCGCTCGCGCTTGGGTGGAGAGCCGCGACCGATCGCGGCCTAGAGGCTGGTTGGCCCTCCGCCTGGAGCTCGAGAGCAAGGGCGTCGAGCGGAGGGTGGTCGATCTCGTGATCGCGGAGCGTGACGGCACGGACCTGACCGACGGAGTCACGGAAACCAGCGGTGCCGCGGACCGCCTCGCCGCCGAGAGGCTCCTGGAGCGCCGCAGAGCCTCTCTCGAACGGGAACCCGACCTGCGGCGTCGGGGCCAGAAGGCCTACGCGCTCCTCGCTCGGAACGGCTTCGAGCCCACGACCTGCGCCGAGGCTGCAACCGGGTTCAGTAGATCCTCCCAAGACTAGGGGTTGGATGTGCATAACCTCTACCCAGACGATCCGTCGAAATCGGTCACCGATACATAGGGTCCGCTAGGCGCCAGCCGGATCAGACGCGCCATCGAGGACTCTCAGGGCTCGCAGTAGATCTCGCGAGCGAAGTCGATCACCGTCCGTGGGTCCGTCACACCAGCGATGATCGACCAGTCCCGCGTGCCGTCGGACCAGTAGAGGTGGTACGGGCGAAAGTCGCTGGGTTCAGAGGGATCAGCATGTACAAGCGCGGCTTCCGATCGCCCGACGCGGACGATCACTGCCCGGTCGCCCAAGGTCTCTTTGACGACCCGGGCGTTCTGTCCGTCCGTCAGCTCCTGGCGGACGACACTGCCGCCGCGTCTCACGAAGAACGGAAGAGGTTCGCCCGGCTCGATTGATGACGGGCCGTAGAAGACATGGGCACCCGGGTCGATGCCGCGCGTGCTGTCTTCGACGAGGATGAGCTGGATCGCCGACTGCCCCAGATGTGGAGGAGGGGCCAGGAAGCCTGGGAAGCCGCCAGCCGCCTCGGCAGCATCGTCTACCGGGATGCCGCTACCAAAGATCGCGGGGTACTCCCCGGGGTCCGGAGCTGACAGCTGATGGGAGAACGGCGTGAAGACGTCGTCGACCAGCACGGGTACGTCGCTCGGTCCACATCCCGCTGACGCCTCCTCGCTGCGTGCGGGGCTGCGGCGCGGGTTTGCGGTCGGTCCGGCAGGGCTGCGGCTCGGCTCCGAGTAGGCTGCGACGGCGCTGCGGCTGGGCTTCGCCGTCGCTCCCCGTGGCGACGGTCCATGCGGCCCTCCGGGATCCGCGCCGGAGGGAACCACACCACCAGCCGTACAAGCAAGCACGCCCCATGCAAGAGCCGTAGCGAGAGAGGCTCGGAGTGCACTCATTGCCATCCACCGTGCTCGGATGCTGGTATCACTGGATGCTACCTCCTGGATCGCGCACCGGACCCTAGGAAGCAGAGGCGTTTTGAGGTCGGATCACCAGCACTATCGGTGGCGGGCCGCTTGAGGGGGCGTAGGGGCGGGGACCCCGCCGCGGGCCGAGAGCTGGACCGGCCGCCGAGATGTACCGGAGCTTTTCCTCACCTTTAGCGGTGGTAGGGAGGCCCCTGGATCGCGCGACAGGGTCCTCCCGAGTAGCCGAAAGTGGGTCCGCACCGATGCCGCAGAGCCTCCGGCACGCCACACACCGGTAGTGCTGGTATGACGTGGCGCCTAGCACGTCACCTAGCCCCGAGTGTGCCGGCGAAGGAGACCTTGCTGGTTTCCCCTCCAACCGGCTCCCTCACCGCTCACCGCGTTTGACGCTCTGCGCGAGACGCGAGTAGGCTTCGGCGAGACTTCAGATGACGCCGTTCCCCGTCCCAACGGCTGGGCTGCCCGGCCCGCGACCGGTGGAATGGCCAGTGTCTCGTTCGGCATGTTCCGCGGTCGCGTGGTCACGACGCTGGCGAGGCGATCCGATTTGAGCAGACACGCACCACGTACCTCCAGCCGACGCTGGACGGGAGGCAAGTGAACATGAACGAGACGGTCGTGCTCGTAGCCATGGTGGCTGTGGCGGGCGGGCTAGTGCTGGGATTCCTCGCGCGCGGCCTGTGGGCCGCCCAGTCGATCAAGGCGGCTCAGGAGAAGTCCGCCCGGATCGTGGCCGAGGCGCGCACGCAGCAGAAGGAGCTGATCCTCCAGGCCAAGGATGAGCAGGTCCGTCTCCAGCGAGAGACGGAGGAAGAGGCTCGGGCCAAGCGTGCCGACATGTCCAACCTGGAGCGGCGGTTGCTCCAGCGCGACGAGCAGCTCGACCAGCGCACGGACATGCTGGAGGAGCGTAACCGCAAGCTGCTGGGCAAGGAGCAGGAGCTCGAGGCCAAGCGCGATGAGCTGACCAACGCCCGCCAGGACCAGATCGCGGCTCTCGAGCGGGTCGGCCAGATGTCCGTCGAGGAAGCCCGCTCCAGCCTCCTTGAGGCCGTACGCGAACAGGCCGACCACGACGCGGTCAAGCTTGCCCGGTCCATCGAACGCAAGGCCCGCGAGGAGGCCGAGGACCGCGCCCGGGACGTGGTGGTCACCGCCATCCAGCGCGTGATGGTCGATCACACCGCGGAGATGACGGTCTCGGTCGTGCCCATCCCGTCGGACGAGATGAAGGGCCGCATCATCGGCCGCGAAGGCCGTAACATCCGCGCCCTGGAGCAGGCCACGGGCATCGACCTGATCATCGACGACACGCCTGAGTCGGTGCTCATCAGCGGCTTCGACCCGGTCCGTCGCGAGGTCGCGCGGCTGGCCCTCACCAAGCTCATCCAGGACGGCCGCATCCATCCCGGACGGATCGAGGAGGTCGTCAACAAGGCCACCGCGGAAGTGGACCTGATCATGCGCCAGGCAGGCGAAGCGGCCGCCTATGACACCGGCGTGCCGGGCTTGCCGCCCGAGATGATCAAGCTGCTCGGCCGTCTCAAGTACCGCACGAGCTACGGGCAGAACGTGCTCAAGCACGTGATGGAGACGGCTCGACTGGCGGCGGTCATCGCGGGCGAGGTCGGGGCGGACGTCCAGGTGGCCAAGATCGGCGGCCTGCTGCACGACATCGGCAAGGCCGTCGACCACGAGATCGAGGGCCCGCATGCGGCCATCGGCGCGCAGATCGCCCAGCGCCACAACATGCCCATGAAGATCGTGAACGCCATCGCCGCCCACCACCAGGAGGTCGAGTACGCCTGCGTGGAGGCACCCATCGTGCAGATCGCCGACGCCATCAGCGCCAGCCGGCCGGGCGCCCGCGGCGAATCGATGGACGCCTACGTCAAGCGCCTGGAAGACCTCCAGCAGATCGCTGACTCCTTCCCCGGCGTGGAGAAGTCGTTCGCGGTACAAGCCGGCCGCGAGGTGCGCATCCTGGTCCGCCCCGAGGAGATCGACGACCTCGCCTCCATGCGCCTGGCGCGGGACATCGTGCGCAAGATCGAGGAGTCGCTGACCTATCCGGGCCAGATCAAGGTCACGGTGATCCGCGAGACGCGTGCCGTGGAGTACGCCAAGTAGCCGCCACGAGCAGTCGCCCGGTCGCTGAGGTCCAGGCGGCCGATCGACTCCCCGCACCGCCGACGAGCCCCGCTCCTGGCAGCGTCCGCGTACTGATGATCGGCGACCTCATCGGCAAGCCCGGCCGCCAGGCGGTGGAGCGCACGCTGGGCGACCTGCGCATGGAGCGATCGATCGACTTCGTGGTGGCCAATGGCGAGAACGTGGCAGGCGGCATGGGGCTCACGGTCTCCACGGCGGGGGCCATGTTCGCGGCCGGCGTGGACGTGATCACCAGCGGCAATCACATCTGGGACAAGCGCGAGATCTACCCGGAGCTGGAGCGTGAGCCACGCATCCTGCGACCGCTGAACTACGGCGAACGCGACGTTCCGGGCCACGGCTGGGGCCTCTTCCATGCCGCCCAGGGCACGGAGATCGCCGTCATCAACGCCCAGGGCCGGACGTACATGCAGCCCATCGAGAACCCGTTCTTGACGCTGGATCGGCTGCTGGAGGAAGGGGCCACGGAGCTGCCCCCAGTCCGCTTGGTCGACTTCCACTGCGAGCTGACCAGCGAGAAGACGGCCTTCGGGGTCTACCTGGACGGACGGGTGAGTGCCGTGGTTGGCACGCACACCCACGTGCCGACCGCCGACGAGCGGATCATGCCGCGCGGCACCGGCTACGTCAGCGATCTGGGCATGACGGGACCGGTCGACTCGGTCATCGGCTTCGCGCCAGCGACCGTGCTGCCCCGCTTCCTGACCGGTCTGCCGACGCGCTTCGAGGTGGGCTCCGGGCCGGTCATCTTCAACGCGCTCCAGATCGACATCGACACGGCTTCCGGGGCGACCCTCGCGCTCCAGCGCATCAGCCGCCTGCTGGACGCGTGATCGCTCTGGACGCGTGACCTCGCGGCGGCCCAACCGAGTCGACCTGCACAGCCACAGCCGGCGCTCCGACGGGGTGCTGGAGCCGGCGGACCTCTACGCACGGATGAAGAGTTACGGGATGCGCGTGGTGGCGCTCTCCGACCACGACACGCTGGCCGGTTACCGCGAGCTGCGCGCCGCCGGCCTCGGCGAGCGGCCCTCGTCGGAGGGTCCGCAGCTCATCCCGGCCGTGGAGATCAACACGCTGGCCGGTTCGGTACTGCGCCGCCACGGCATGGGTCGTGACGGGGAGGAGCTGCACATCCTGGGCTTCGGCATGGACCCGGACGACGCCGCCTTCGAGTCGCGGCTTGCGCGCCAACGCGATGGCCGAAGGATCCGCCTTGAGGCCACGGTGGAGTGCCTGCGCCGCCACGGCGCTTCCATCGACGAGCAACTGCCACAGATACTGGCTGCGATGGGCCCGACTGGGCACGATGCGCTGGGCCGGCCGCACATCGCGCGGGCACTGATCATGGCCGGCCACGCCGACTCGGTCGATGACGCCTTCGAACGCTGGATAGATCATGGGCGGCCGTGCTATGTGCCGCGCGAGGGCCTGGGGCCGCGCGACGCCATCGAGGCCATCCGCGCGGCCGGCGGCCTGCCCGTCCTCGCCCACTCCCCGGCCGCGCCGGACCGTCCGGAGGTGATCGCGGAACTCCGGTCCTGGGGCCTGGCCGGGCTGGAGGTGCACTATCACACGTTCGTGCCCGAGACCGTGGCGCGCATGAAGGCCTTCGCCCTGGAGCAGGGTCTGCTGGCCACGGGAGGCAGCGACTACCATGGCGACACGATGGACTATGCCGCGGCGCAAGCAGAGACCTGGGTCCCGGGGGAGGTCGCCGAGAAGCTGCTCGAGGCGATCGCTGCCTTCCAAGCGGAAGGTCGCTGAGGATGCGCCAACTGCTGCCCGTCCTGGACGTATCGCCAGGTACTGTCGGCGCGCCGGCCGCGCCGGCCCCCAGAGTGGCGCCCGCCCTGGACGTAGGGGTGGTCGAGTTCGCCACTGAAGACACCGTCCTGCCCCGCTTCCACGTCTGGACGCTGGGTTGTCAGATGAACCGTTCCGACTCCGAGGAGATGGCGGGCGCTTTGCTGTCCTCAGGCTGCTCCGAGGCGGCGGGCATGGACGACGCCGATCTGATAGTCATCAACTCCTGCGCCATCCGGGAGACGGCCGAGCAGAAGATCATCGGACGGATGGGTGTCTTCGGGCGGCTGAAGGCGGCCAATCCCGCACTGCGCGTCGTGCTGACCGGCTGCTCCGTCCGGGCTGACGAGAACGTCGACCTGCGCCGACGCTATCCGCAGATCGATCTCTTCCTGCGACCGGATGAGGAGCCCGAGCTGACAGCGCGACTGGGTCTGGCCGGCCTCACCACACCCGGCGGTCTGGGCGGCACACCCGGCGGTCCGGGCAGCGCGAGATTCGCGCGCGTGGGTCGTGGGACCGCAGCCACGGCCGACCGGCTACCCGGCACCCGTGCCGCCGCCGTGGCGACGGGATCCGTGGCGCGCGGCAGTGACATCAGTGCCTGGCTGCCGATCATCTACGGCTGCGACAAGACGTGCACCTATTGCATCGTGCCCTTCTCGCGCGGCCCGGAGCGCAGCCGCCCGTTCGACCAGATCCTGGACGAGGCGCGCAGCCTGGCGGATGCCGGCTACCAGGAGGTGACTCTGCTCGGGCAGAACGTCAACTCCTACGGCCACGACCTGCCGCCCGAGGAGCGCTTCAAGGGAGTAGGGGAGCAGCGCCGGCTGGGCCGCGATCTGGACCTGCGCGGCCGGCCGGACATGGCGGCCTTGTTGCGGGCCATCGATGGCCTCCGCACCGCCGACGGGCTGCCGGCTATCCCACGCCTGCGCTTCGTGACCTCGCACCCCTGGGATCTGACCGATCGGCTCATCGCGGCCATAGCCGAGTGTCCTTCCGTCTGTGAGCACCTGCACTTGCCCGTCCAGTCGGGCGATGACGGAGTGCTGCGCCGGATGGGCCGTCAGTACACGGCGGAGGCCTATCTATCGCTCGTGGAGCGGCTGCGCAGCGCCATCCCGGGCATCAGCCTCTCCACGGACGTCATCTGCGGCTTCAGCGGCGAAAGCGAGCGAGCTTTCGAGAACACGCTCGCGCTGCTCCAACGGGTCGGCTTCGACCAGGTCTTCGCCGCCGCCTTCAGCGTCCGGCCGGGAACGCCCGCCGCGCGTCTTGTCGACGACGTGACGCCGGCCGAGAAGCGCGCTCGACTGAACCGGCTACTGGACCTTCAGGAACGCATCAGCCGGGACCGGAACGCGGCCTGGCTCGGCCGCACGACGGAGGTCCTCGTGGATGGCGTCCGGCCCGAGCGCGCGCACGGCCACGACGGCGGGATCGAGAACGCTGGTGAGCGACTGACCGGACGGAACCGGGAGCACCGCCTGGTGCACCTTGCGGGCCTGCCCGAGCTGGTCGGCCGGCGCGTGCCGGTGATCATCGAGCGGACCGGGCCCTATGCCCTTGCCGGGCGCCTCCTCGCCTGACTCACCGGCGGTGCCGCTGACCCCGGCGCCGCCGCTCAGCGCGGTTCCGCCGCTCATCGTCATCGCTGGGGCGACGGCGACCGGCAAGACGCGCCTCTCCCTGGCGCTTGCCGAGGCGATGGGCAATGCCGAGATCATCAGCGCCGACTCGCGCCAGGTCATTCGCGGCATGGACATCGGCACGGGCAAGGTGGATGCGGAGACCCGCCGGCGCGTGCCGCATCACGGCTTGGACCTGGCCGATCCCGACGAGCCATTCACCGTGGTCGACTACCTGCGCCACGTCCGCGGCGTGCTGGCTGCCATGCACGAGCGAGGGACCGTGGCCATCCTGGTCGGCGGCACGGGCCTGTACCTGCGGTCCGTCGCACGCGGCCTTCCCGTAGCCGACACGGGCCGGGATCCCACGCTACGCGCCGAGCTGGAGGCACGGTTACTGGCAGGGGGCCTCGCACCGCTGGTCGAAGAGCTCCGACGTACCGCTCCGGGTGTGGCCACGGCCACGGACCTGGCCAACGGCCACCGTGTGGTACGAGCCCTGGAACGGGTCGCGGTCGCCGGCGATCATCCGCCACCGGCGCCGGTCGGCTATCCCGGCCCCGCGCTGTGGCTGGGACTCGCTCTTGAGCCAGGCAGACATCGCGCCGCGATCGACCAACGAGCTGCCCATCAGTTCGCCAACGGACTCCTGGAGGAAGCGTCGAGCCTCAGAGGGCGCTTCGACTCCACACCCGGGTCCTTCAGCGCGGTCGGCTACCGGGAGGCGTTCGCGGCGCTCGACGGGCGCCTGACGGTGGAAGAAGCGACGGCAGCCACCGCTCAGCGGACCTGGGCATACGCACGCCGGCAGCGGACCTGGTTCCGCCGCGAGCCAGACGTCACCTGGCTCACCGCAAACGACGAGCGGAGCGTCACCATCGCCAAGGAAGCCGCACAGGCCTTCCTGGACCGACTGGGGGAGCCGCAGCCGCCGCGAAGGACGACGGATCGCTAGCCGAGCGCGGCGACCTCGATCTCATCGATCACCTCGGTCACGCCGCTGACTCGCTCGACCACGGCCACCACCTCGTCGGTATCGACCAGATCCTCGACCTCGCCGCGGAGGATCACGATGCTGCCTCGTAGCCCCACCCGGATGCGCTGAGCGAGGGCACTCGTGGCACTGTCAGCTATCAGCGCCTCGCGCACGCGCTCCTCCATGTCGTCACCATCGGTCACCGCCTCGCTGTGGTGGTCGGCGTCATAGGGCTCGGCCAGCGAGTCAGCCCCGAAACCGGCCGCGACCTCCAGGCCCTGCGGGTCCTCCTGGCTGGGAATGACCGGTGGATCGATGGGCGGTACCCAGGTCAGGCCTTCCTCAGCCGCGATATCCGGGTTGGCGGTCTCGCCGGCGCGCATCTCGAGCGCTGTGAGGTCCTCCAGGTTCTCAGCCTCCGACTCCGTCGGCAGGTCGTCGTGGACACCCGCCTCGAGCTCGCCCTCGTAGATGGCCGTATCGCGCATGGTGCCCATGTCGTCGATCTCGCCCTGGTGGACGTAGGCCACCTGGTCGCCCTCCGGCTGGTCGCCGGTCAATTCGTGATCCATCTCCTCCATCGAGACGTCGGGCGGGTTCAGTGGCGTCTCCGGCCGTCCAGCAGGTTCAGGTCGCTCGTCGGTCATCGATCACCCTCGCTTACGGTCCCGTCGTCCTCGGCCGGATCATCGTCGGCGCCGGTGAGGCCGCCTTCGGGATCCGCCTTGGCGAAGGAGGAGAGGCCCATCCCGGCGGCGACGACCGTCTGCTCGGAGGTCATAGTGGGCACCACCGCCGGCGGATCCGTGGCCGTCTCGCGAAGGCCGTCGGCGGGCACGGGCAGGTCGGGCCGTGCCTCACCCGTGTCGAGCCCGGAATCAAGTCCTTGATCGGAGCGGCTGAATGGTCGTCGTTCGGTCATGGACGAAGCGTGGACCAGGGATGGTTGCACGCGCGTAGCGGAGCGGCCCTGCGTCTTGCAAGCGTGGGCTGGCCAACGCCGCGGTGCCCGACCGGTCGCCTCTCGTATCCTTGGCACTTCATGAACACTCGACGCACCACCATCGACCTGGTCCCGCCCACCGAACGCGCCTTCCTGCTGGCGGTCGACACCGGCAGCGATGAGGGTTGGAGCGCGGAGGACTCTTTGGCTGAGCTGGCCAGCCTGGCCGATACGGCTGG
>JACCQX010000079.1 GCA_013813905.1 Chloroflexota bacterium | reverse complement strand
ATCGGCGTGGAGGTGCCCATCACCGTGGAGCTGCTGGTCACCGAGACGGAGCCCGGCTTTGCGGGCGACACGCAGAGCGGCGCCAAGAAGCCCGCCACGCTCGAGACGGGACTGGTGGTGTACGTGCCGATCTTCGTGGCCGAGGGGGACGTCATCCGCATCGACACCCGCACCGGCGAGTACCAGACGCGGGTCTGAGCCAGTGACTCGCCGGCGGCCGGACGAGCAGCCGCCGCTCACTTTCGACGAGTTCCTGGCGCGTGGTGCCACGGAGCCATCCGTGTCTGCGGCGACTGGCCACGCGGCCGCACGTCCTGGTCCGCGCATCCTGGCCGTGGGCGACGTGACCCGCGTCGTTCGCGATACCCTTCGTGGCGCACCGGGCCTTCGTGACCTGTGGGTGGAGGGTGAGGTCGGCCAGGTAAGCGTCTCATCGGCCGGTCACTGCTACTTCACCATGAAGGACGAGCGCGCTCAGCTGCGCTGCATGATCTTCCGGGACGACCGCCTGGCCATCCCCTTCGAGCCGCGTACAGGTCTCCGGCTGGTGGCCCACGGCCGCCTGGACGTCTTCGAGCCTCAGGGGACCTACCAGCTCTATGTGGACAGCATCCAGCCGGCAGGCTTCGGGGACCTGGCGCTGCGCTTCGAGGCACTCAAGGCGCAGCTCGCCGCAGAGGGCCTGTTCGATGCCAAGCGCAAGCGACCGCTGCCTCATTGGCCGCGGACCATCGGTATCGCCACCAGCCTCTCCGGTGCTGTGCTACAGGATATGCGCAAGGTCCTCGCCCGGCGCTGGCCGCTGGCTCGCATCGTGGTCTCGGGCTGCCAGGTACAGGGTGCCGGCGCCTCGACCAGCATCGTGGCGGCACTCCGACGCCTGGCCCGCTGGACGGACGCCGAGACCGGCCGCGCCACCGATGTGGTGATCGTGGCGCGCGGCGGCGGGTCCCTGGAGGACCTGTGGGCGTTCAACGAGGAGGTCGTGGTGCGCGCCATCGCCGCGCATGCCTGTCCGGTGGTGGTGGGCGTGGGCCATGAGACCGACGTGACGCTGGCCGAGTTCGCGGCCGACGTGCGTGCGGCGACCCCGTCGGTGGCGGCGGAGTTGGCGGTGCCCTCGCGCGACGACCAGGTCGCCGGCCTGCGGGCGCTGGTCACCGGGCTCATGGGTGCCGCGGGGCGGTCGATCGCCGATCCGCGTCGCCGGCTGGAGGCTGAACGGCGAGCGCTGGACGGGCTCCACCCACGAGCCTATCTCGGCGCGGAGCGCGAGCGCATCGGACTCCTCCTGGATCGCGCCACGCGCGCGGCACAGGGACGGCTCGATGTGGAAGCCGGCCGGCTGGCACGCGCCAATGACCGCTTGCCGATGCTCCTCAGTGGACGCCTGGTGCGGGCCCGCAGCGATCTCGCTCGCCAGGCGGCCGGACTCTCGGCCCTCGGCCCCTTTGCCACCCTGGAGCGCGGCTACGCCATCGTGCGTGACGGCGAGGGGCGCATCGTGCGTGATGTCACGCAGTTGACACCGGCCGATCCACTCTCCGTGCGGCTGGCACGCGGTGAGGTGGACGTGCTGGTCCAGGGCGTGCGAGACTCGCCCCCGTGACCGAGACCCCTGGCGGCACGCCCGTCATCCCCACGGTCGACACGTCCGCGCCCGATCCGGTCCTCGCCGCCATGCCCTTCGACCGGGCCCTCGCCGAGCTCCAGTCGGTGGTCGGCCGTCTCGAGACGGGCGGCCTGCCGCTGGAGGGCTCCATCGAGCTCTACGAGCGCGGCGTGGCCCTGCACGAGCACTGCGCTCGTCTGCTGAGCGGCGCTGAGCTGCGCGTCCAGCGCCTCGTGGAACAGGCCGGCGGAACGCTGCGCACGGTGGACCTGTCACCCGACGATGGCGACGGCATATGATGGCCGGCTCTGCGCAGCCCGTCGTACGGCGACCATCCCGGCCTTTGTCCGCCGGACGGGCCTACCGGCCGCAGCGGCTAGAATCGTGCAGACTCATCGGAAACGGTCGCCCACGCGAATCGTGAGCAGGGGCTCGTTCGTTCCACGGACGAAAGAGAGAGCCCGCATCAGGGAGTCCTCCGTGTCCGTTCTGGAAACCCTCTCCGGACCCTCCGACCTGCGCGGTATGGGCGAGCCGGAGCTTCAAGAGCTCTGCCGGGACCTGCGTTCGACGATCATCTCCACGGTGGCGCGGACCGGCGGGCATCTGGGCAGCTCGCTCGGCGTGGTGGAGCTGACCGTCGCGCTTCATCGCATCCTCGATTCGCCCACCGACCGGCTGGTCTGGGACACCGGGCACCAGGCTTACGCCCACAAGCTCCTCACCGGGCGCCTTGAGCGGTTCGGCACGCTGCGCCAGATCGGCGGCGTGGGGGGCTTCCCGCGACGGAGCGAGAGCGAACACGACGTGTTCGACGGAGGCCATGCCGGCACCGGGCTCTCCATCGCCGAGGGGCTGGCCCTCGCCCGCGACCAGCAGGGCGGTTCCGAACGCGTGGCGGTCATCGTCGGTGATGCGGCGCTGATGAGCGGCATGGCGCTGGAGGCACTCAACGATATCGGCCACCGCCAGACGCGCATGCTCATCGTGCTCAATGACAACGAGATGAGCATCTCCCCCACGGTGGGAGCCATCAGCACGTATCTCAGCCGCATCAAGCTATCGCGCACCTGGCGCGGGTCGAAGCGGGCCTACGACGACCTCGTCGTGCGGCTGCCGGTCATCGGCCCGACCACCCTGGAGTGGTCCCG
>JACCQX010000009.1 GCA_013813905.1 Chloroflexota bacterium | reverse complement strand
GTGGAAGGCAAGCCACTGGAGCGGGATGACGGCGAGGCTGGTCGAGAAGTCCGTGAAGGGGCCGCTCGGCACCGCTAGCAGCAGGTCCGCATGTCGCTCGAAGTCAGGCTCGTCGCTGACGCCGATGACCATCGCCCCGATGGCTCGGACGGCGTCGGCGACCTCCACGGCGCGCTGATAGAACGGCCCGCGCAGAGCGGTCACCACCACCACCGAATCGCGCTCGAGGCTGAATATCTCGCAGTGCGCGAACTGCTCGGTCTCCTGCGGCACGGCCGGCAGGCTGCTCGTCTCGTAGAGCTTCGCGGCTCCGTAGAGCGCCACCGCGTGCGCTTCCCCACCCCCGATGAAGTGGACCGTCCCGGCTTTTCCGATGTGCTCTGCGGCCCGCCTGCCGAGCTCACCGGCGGGCTCGATGTACCGCTGCACCGCGTCGGCCAGGGCACGGATCCCCTCCCGGACCGACTCCAGTCCCGCGTCGTCCAGGTCCCCGGAGCGATGCGCCGTGTGGGCGCCCAGCAGGACGAGCGCCAGATAGGCGGCCTGGAAGCTGCCTGTGCGGCAGTTGGAGCGCTCCTCGAGCGAGGCGTTCGGCAGAAAATGATCGGCTTGTCCGGCGATGGTCCCGGTCCGGTCCCGGGAGATGCCCAGCAGCTTCGCACCCACACTCTTGGCCGCGATCGCGGCCTCGACCGTGCGCCGCGTCTCACCGGAATAGGAGAGTGCGCAGACCAGGGTCTCCGGCCCGGAGGAGCGATAGATGGCGCGGGAGTACTCCAACGCATGAGCCGGGATCGTCAGGCGGCGCGAGAAACGCAGGAACGCGAACGAGGCCGCCATGGCCGAGAAAAGGGAGTCGCCGCAGCCGGTCATCACGATGTCGCGGATGCCGCCTTCCACGACCGCCGCGGCGACCGCCGGCACGAGCGGGTCGACCTCGGTCAGCACCCGCCGGATCACCTCGGGCTGGAGAGCCAGCTCGCCGGGAAGCAGGTACTGCGCATCAGCCGTGCCTATGGTCATCTGGAGCGGGTCTCCCTTCTACTCGAGCCGGTCGGGGTGGACCGGGATGGTGCGCACCACCTCTTCCAGGCGCTTGGCCGCCAGCCCACGGTCGAAGTGGGCGGGATGGCGCGCGCCCAGCGATTCGAGGACGAATGACGAGCTGACGGTCCCGTACGCCGCCGCCGTGACGACATCGCCGCACTTGATGAGTCCCGCCAGGAAGCCGCCGCAGAACGCGTCTCCTGCGCCGGTGGCGTCCTCGATACGCAGCCCACGCACGACGCCGATGTGCCAGCCGAGGCGCCGCTTGATGTCGAAGACGTAGGCACCGAAGACGCCCCACTTGACCACGACATAGGCCCGGCCGAGCTCGCTGATCTGGGGCCAGAAGGCGCGTGGCGCCGTCTCCTCCGAGTCGAAGATCAGCTGCAGATGCTCAAGGCTGGGCACGAAGAAGTCGACCTTGGCGAGGAGCGAAGGGACGAGTCCGGGGTCCTCTCGGATGAAGTGCCGCTCCGTATCGAGGGACACGGCGGCTCCTGCGGCACCGACCGCCTCGGCGAGGGCGAGCTGCTGACCAAGCGAGGCAGGCGCGAGGTGGACATAGGGTGCCTGGAGCATGTGGCTGGGGATGTCTGCCGGGACGGGCGTGAGCTCACGGAGCCGATGGGCGCTACGGAAGCGATAGGTGCGAGAGCCATCGGGATGGTAGGTGGCCACATCCCGGATGCTCTCCCCCACGAGGAACGACACGCCGCTCCAGTCGGTGCGCGCGGGATCCGCGGTAGCCTGCCGGGAAAAGCTGGGGTCGTAGTCGTCGCCGAAGCGCGTGACCACACCCACCCTGATGCCCCACATCGAAGCTCCGACGGTGGCGTACAGTACCGCGCCGCCCGGCGTATCCGGGAGGACCGTGCCGTCCTCGCGATGGATGTCGTCGATCGTCGCCTGGCCCACGATCGTCACGTCGGGTACCGGGGGACTGCTTCCGGCCACCTGCGGATCGCGTATCTCCGAAGCGCGGCGGGCGCGCTTCAGCGTTCCGTCGCTTCGGCCCCTGACCCGGTCGCTCACGCCTCAGCCCCTGTCTGGGCGCGGATCGGGAGCCGCAGCAGCCGGCGCCACGGCACCGCAGCGATGAGCAGCACGGCGATCGTCAGCACGTAGGGGACCATCAGGACGAACTGGACCGGCAGCCCCACGGCCTGCATCCGATTCGCGACGGCGTCAGCCATTCCGAAGACCAGCGCCGCGAGGGCCACCCAGCGGGGAGCGGCGGCGCCGAAGATCACCGCCGCGAAGGCGATGATCCCGCGCCCGGCCGTCATGTTGATGGAGAAGAGGCTGAGCAGGCCCAGGGCCAGCTGCGCGCCGGCCAGGGCACACAGCGCACCGCAAAGTCCGAAGGCGATGTACTGCGTACGCAGCACGTTCACGCCGGCAGACACGGCGGCTTCCGGGTGCTCCCCCACGGCCCGCATCCGGAGTCCCAATGAGGTCCTCGCCAGGACCCACGCGATGACCGGGACTAGCGCGAGCGCCACCCAGACCAGGATGCCCTGGCTGGCCAGGAGGTCGCCCACCAGGGGGATGTCGGCCAGGAAGGGCAGGTCGACATTGGGCAGGCTGGCCGTCGTGCGCAGGAAAGCACCACCGTCGGTGATCTGCTGGAGCAGGAAGGCGGTCAGCCCGGCGGCCAACAGGTTCACCGCGATGCCCACCACCACGGCATCGCCGCGCAGGCTGAGGACCACGAAGGCCATCAGCAGCGCCAGGAGGGTGCAGGCCACGACGGCCGCTGCGACCGCGAGCCAGACCGATCCGGTCGCTGATCCCACGACGACGGCCACGAAGGCGCCCACCAGCATGTAACCCTCGAGGGCGATGTTGAACACCCCGGCGCGCTGCGTGAAGATGCCGCCGAGTGCCGCCAGCAGGATGGGCGACGCGGTCCGCAGGCCGGGTCCCAGGGCGGCCAGCAAGATCTCCACCTAGGTGTCCCTGCGGTCGGCCGGGACCTCGGCCTCGACCTGTGGCTGGCGCGAGCGGACCCGGGCAACCGTCTGCCAGGGAAGGCGCCGGCCGCTGAACTGCCGCGCCGAGACGAAGATGATGATGGTGGCCGTGAGCGCGGCGACCAGGTACCGGGAGATGCTGGTGGTCAGCTCCATGCCTATCGCTCCGCTTTGAAGGGCGCCGATGAAGACCGCGGCGAAGGGGATACCCAGCGGCGCGTTGCCCACGAGCAGCGCCACGAGCACGCCGTTGAACCCCAGACCCGTGGCGAACGGCGAGACGAACGCGTTGAAGACGCCCCCGACCTGGGCCGCTCCCCCCAGACCCGCGAGGGCCCCGCTGACCATCATCACGCCGACCATGTGCCGGCCCGGGGGGATCCCGGCCGTCTTGGCGAACCGCGGGGCGCTGCCCACCATGCGCACCTCGTAGCCCACCACGGACCGCCGCAGGACGTACCACGCGATGACCACGCAGAGGATCCCCAGCGGGAGGGCGATGGTGACGTTGTAGGGCGGCCATAGTGACGGCAGGTCCGCGCTGGGACTGATCGATTCGGTGCGGATGGCCGAGCCTGACTGGCCCGGCAGGCGGAACGGATACAGCACTAGATAGTCGGTCAGCGCTATGGCGATGAAGTTCATCATCAGGGTCGTCACGATCTCGTTGGCCCCCAGTCCTACGCGCCAGATCGCCGGAAGCAGTGCCCACAGAGCGCCGCCCAGCGCGCCGGCCGCGAGCATGAGCGGCAGGTGGACGATGGCAGGCAAGCCGTCGAAGGTGAAGCCCACATAGGCGCTCAGGAACGCCCCGATGATGAGTTGTCCTTCCACGCCGGCGTTGAACATGGAGCCGCGGAAGGCCACCGCGAAGGCCAGGGCGCTGAAGATCAGCGGCGTCGCGAGCGCCAGTGTGCCCGCCATGTTGTTGGGCGTTCCGAAGGCGCCTCGCCACAGTGCGCCCGCCGCCTCCAGCGGGTCCTTGCCGATGAGCAGGATCAGCACGGCGGCCGCCAGGAAACCGAGGAGGATCGCGATGAGCGGTCCGCGGAGGGCCGTGCCGATGTTACGCAGCGGCCACGAGCGCGCCTCAAGCATCTATCGGGCCCGAGCCTGATCCGCCACCCATCATGAGCAGACCCAGCTGTTCCTCCTGGATCTCCATACCGCTCAGCCGTCCCGCCACGCTGCCGCCGAACAGCACCACGACGCGATCCGAGAGATCCACGATCTCGGATAGCTCGGAGGAGACGAGCAGGATGGCCGCACCTTCGTCACGCATCCGCGATAGCTCATTGCGGATGGCTTCCGTGGCGCCGATATCCACGCCCTGGGTCGGCTGAGCGGCGATGATGAGACGCGCGCCCTCCTCCAGCTCACGTGCGATGACGACCTTCTGCATGTTCCCACCGGACAACGCGCCGACACGCGTCGACGCGTCAGGAGCGACGATGGCGAAGCGCTCCATCAAGCCAGCGGCGTAGCGCTGCATCTGCTGCGTGCGCATCAACCATCGTCCGGCGAGCGGCGGGCGATAGTGTCGTCCGCAAACCAGGTTCTCGCGCACCGAGGCTGTGGGATTGACGCCGGCCCGCAGCCGATCCTCGGGGATGTGACGCATACCGCCTTCCCGGCGCCGGCGCGGATCGCTGGTGGTCACGTCCCGCCCGAGCACCCGGATCGTTCCCTGCACGGGCCGTCGAAGACCGGTCACGGCTTCCACGAGCTCGGACTGACCGTTGCCCTCGACCGCAGCGATGCCCACGATCTCACCGGCTCTGACATCGAGATCGACCGAGCGCAGCCGCACGACATCGCGATCGTCGGCCACCGTCAGGCCACGGACCTCGAGCACTGTCTCGGGCGCGGTCTTGAGGTCGGCCGCCTCGTGCCCCGCCGTCCGGTCTCGCTCCATGCGCAGCGCGACCGAACGGCCGACCATCGCCCGAGCGATGACCTCCTCCGTCGTGTCGGTGGTGGGCGCCTCGTACACCATGTGACCACCGCGCATCACGGAGACATCCGTGGTGACGGCCATCACCTCGGGCAGCTTGTGCGTGATGATGAGGATCGTCTTGCCCTGCTCCGCGAAGGTGCGCAAGTGCGCGAACAGGCCGCGCGCCTCCTGGGGTGTGAGCACCGCCGTGGGCTCGTCGAGGATGACGATCCGAGCGTCGAAGTAGAGGGCCTTTACGATCTCCACTCGCTGCTTGGCTGCCACCGACAACTGTGCCACCCGCCGCGTGGGCTCGACGGCGAGACCGAACTGCTGGCCGATCTCACGGATGCGTGCCTGGGCCGGGCCGAAGGAGAGGATCGGCTGGTCCGTGGCGAGGAGGATGTTCTCTGTCACGGTCAGGGAATCCACCAGCAACGACTGTTGGTGGACCTTGGCGATTCCGGAGCCGAGCGCGACCCGCGGGCTGGTCAGGTCGACCGGCGAGTCGTCCACGAAGATCCGGCCGGCGTCAGCCTGGTAGAAGCCGTAGGCGATTCGCATGAGCGTCGTCTTGCCGGCGCCGTTCTCGCCGACGATGCCGTGGATCGCGCCGCGCCGGACGCGCAGCGTGACATCCTCATTGGCGCGGATGGCGCCGAACGACTTCGACATGCCCTCCAGGCGAAGGGCGAACTGACCGGATGAGACGTCGGCGGTCAGAGGCCGGGCTGCGGCGGCGCTCGCCGATGTGGGTTCGGCTGACATGGTGCTCAGCGATGCAGTGAGGCTGGGGGCACCCGATAGGGGTAACCGGGTGCTCCGGGGGAAATAGCGACCCGTCAGGAGCAGTTCTCGAGGTCAGCCAGCGCGGTGTCGTCCAATACCTCGATCTCGCCGGCGCCGATGGCGGCCTCCGCTTCCTCGACGGCCTCGACGACCTCGGGCGGCACGTGCTCGGAGAACGGCGTGGCCCCGACCAACCCGGATTCGATGCCGTACTGCTGGAAGCCGGGCTGGAAGTTCCCGGTGGCGTTCTGCTCGAGGCCGATGACCACCGCCTCATCGAAGCGGGGGCCCGTGGCGAACAGGCCGCTGTTGGGGGCCAGCGGCCGCACATCGACATCGGCGCTGATGAACGGGACATCCTGCTCCTCGACCGCCTCGTAGATGCCCAACTGGGTGCCCGCCGTGGCGGCATGGAGCACATCGGCGCCGTCCTCGATCTGGGCGAGCGCCAGTTCCTTGCCCCTCGCCGGGTCCTCGAACGAGTCGGCGTAGGACCAGCAGACGGTCACCTCCTCATTGGTCGAATGAGCGCCTTCGTAGAAGCCGACCAGATAGCGATTGATGACGTCGACGTCACCGCCGCCGATGAAGGCGACGCGATCCGATTCCGTCATCAGGCCCGCAGCGACCCCCGCCAGGTAGGACGACTCGTTCTCGTAGAAGAAGAGCTCCTGGACGTTCTCGAAGTCCTCGCCCAGGCGCGCGTCGATGATCACGAAGTTGATGCCGGGATAGTCCGGTGCCACGGCCTTGATGGAGTCGATCATCGGGGGGAAGGTGGCGACGACGATGGAGACGCCGGAATCGGCCACCTGCCGGACGGTCTGCTCGTACGTTGCCGGATCATCCAACTGGACGATCTGCGCATCCTGGTAGCCGAGTCGATCGGTGCCCGACTCGAAGCCGGCCACGAGCGCGTCGATGACACCGCGGTCGCCGCGCTGCTGCGTCAGCAGGAGGGCGGCTCCGGACAGCTTGGCTGGATCGATCTCGCCACTCGCGGCGGGCGGGCCAGAGGCGCCGCCAGCATCCGTGCCGGGCGGCTCGCTGGCAGTGGGAGCATCGGCACTGGGCGCCGCGGCAGTGCCGCCCGGCGCCGCAGCAGTGCCGCCGGGCGCGGCTCCCTGGCAGCCGACCACAAGAGCGGCCAGGAGCGCCAGCAGGATCAGATGTCGGGGAAGCGTTGCGTGCATCCTTCCTCCTCAGGCCATGCTCTGTCCGAGGTCCGGAGATCTCCGGCACAGCGACTTCGCTGAGAGTACCGCCTCGTGTCAATAGATTGAACGGCAAAACTTAGCGTCCAATATACTGGACGAGGAGGAGGGACCATGAGCAGGGGCCGTGCGGCATCTCGGACGACGCGGGGCTCGGACGCCCAACCGGGTTCGGTAGGCGACGACGTGATCACACCGGTCGACTCCGCCCAAGGGGAGCGACGGCTGCTGGGTGAGCGACTCCGGATGCTGCGCGTCAGGCGCCGGCTCGGCCTCGCCGACGCCGCTCTGGGCACAGGGCTGTCGCGCTCGTTCATCGCGCTGCTCGAAGCGGGCGAGTCGGATGTATCGGTCTCACGTCTGCTGCGCATCGCCGAGTTCTACGGCGTCTGGATCAGTGACCTCGTGGGATCCGTCGGTCCATCGGTGGAGATCGTCCCCGCTGGCGCGGCCAAGCGACTGCCGGTCGACGAGGGGGGCAGCGTCCTGCTGCTCTCCAGGCAGCCGGTGCGCAACCTCCAGCCATTCCTGGTGCGGCTCGCACCCGGGGCGGCGATCGAGGGCGGGCTGTCGCACTCGGGCGAGGAGTTCATCCACTGCGTGGCCGGCAGAGCACAGCTGGAGATCCTGGACACTGTCCACACCCTGGAGACGGGCGATACGGCCTCTTTCCCGGGACGGCTTCCACATACGTACCGCAACGCGTCGTCCGTGGAGGTGGTGCTCATCGGGGCTTCGGCACGGGTAGGCTGACGGTCGGCGCCAGAAAGCGCGGAAGGAGGGG
>JACCQX010000197.1 GCA_013813905.1 Chloroflexota bacterium | reverse complement strand
CGGGTCCGACGCGGTGGTCACGGACAGCGCCAGCGCGTTGTCGTTCAGCGCCTGGTCGGGACAGGCTGATGCCCCGGATACGGCGGTGAGGGTGGTGACACCCAGCAACGCCATCTCTCCGCGCAGCGATACGAGACTGGCCGGCGTGGGACTCGGTGCGGAGCCTGCGCAGGCAGCCAGGCTCACGGCAAGGACGAGTGGGCGGAGGAGACGGGAGGACACGAGATACAGCCTATCCGCGAGCCGAGGATGCAGCCGGACGCCGAACGCTGGCTAGCCGTCAGCGGCGGCGTGCTCGGTTCCTCGCGTCCCGCAGTCGGGCCATCGTGTCCTCCGGCTTAGCGGGATCCGGCCGCGGCGGCGCCGACGGGGCGGTCGGTGCGGTCGGTGCGGTCGACTCGGGGGGAACTGCTCGCTCGGTGGTCACGAACGATGCCGGCGCGCGCACGGAGGCCTCCGCCTTCGGTACTTCCAACCCCGCAGCACCCTGTCCCCTGACCAACGCCGCTCTCGACCTACTGCCCGCGGCGCGGTCCTTCGCCGCCAGCATCCCGCCCACCGGCGCTGTCCGACCCGCCGAACCGCGCCGGGCACGCCAGCGGTCGGCGGCCCAAGCACGAGCCAGCGCCAGCTCCTGCCGCCCCACCGAGACGCGCCGGATGGCCACGTCCAGGGGCCAGAGCAGCAGCGCTAGCAGGAGCAGCCAGGGCCACAGGTCGCGCGCTGCGGTCGTGGTTGCCAGATCCTTCTCCCAGGCCTGCGCGCCGGACGCCAGCGCCTCGCCGCCGGTCGCGCTGCGCAGGGAGGCCAGCAGCCGATCGTTGGTGCCCAGCAGCCGGTACTCGGCGGGGGTGGGGGCCACCAGCACGACCGTCCGTCCCAGCGGGGTCTCGCCGGCCCGCGTCTGATCGATGCGCAGGGCGTAGGCGCCCGGCGTGAGCGTGCCCAGCGGAACCTCGTACGTGCCGGGCGCGACCTGGTCCAGGCGCACGGCGAGCGGGTCCATGCCCGGCAACGTCACCCGGGCGAGGGTCTCGTAGAAGTCGCGCGGCGTGCCGTCGCTTTCCACGGAGCGCAGGCGCAGCCGCGTCTCATCGCCGTCGGGCACGAACTCGGCTTCCAGGCCCTCCGACTCCTCACCCGGGAAGGTCCAGGCCACCAGTTGACTGAAGAAGCGGTTGAAGCCCTGCCAGGGCACCCAGTCCGTGGCCCAGCGCGGCTGTGCGTCGCTGGTCCAGGCCACAGCACGGCCCAGGCCGTACTGCCACTGCGCCAGCACGGGATCGTCACGGGCGGAAACGAGCACCGTCTGGGCGGTCGGTTTGGGGGTCGTGCCGTTGTAGCCCAACAGGCGCGGCAGTCCTGCGTCCAGGCCGCGCAGGATCGGTGAATCGCCGGTCTGGATGGGAAAGAAGGCCTCTTCCACGATGTTCTGCCCGGAGACCTGCTGAGTCTCCTTGAGGAAGATGTCGGGGATGCTGGCCGGGTTGGTGGCGGGATAGAAGCGGCCGCCGCCCTGCTCCGCAAGGGCCGAGAGGAAGGCGTTGTCACCGCCGCTCCCCGCGCCCACGGCGCTGAGCGTGATGTTGGCCGCCGCCATGCGCGTCAGCAAGTCCTCGTAGGCGCCGCTGGACGACCAGCCGTCCGTGAGCAGGACGATGTGGCGCCGCGTCGCCGACGTCTGCTCCAGCTCCTCTACGGCGGCGGTCAGACCGCCGAAGATGTTCGTGTTGCCCTCCGGCCGGATCCCGGCGATCTGCCCCTCCACGTCACCCACCTGACCCAGCGGCGCCGTGTGGATGACCCAGTGAGCGTTCTCGTTGAAGCTCACCACGCCGAACTCGTCGCGCGCCGTGAGGGCCGCCGCGGCCCGGAGGATGGCCTCCTTGCCGATGTCCACCTTGGGCACGCCGCCGATGGCGGTGCCGCCGTCCTGCATGGCCGTGTTGCAGTGGCAGGCGTCCATCGACCCGGACTGGTCGATGACCACGACCAGCGCCACGTCCGGCTGGCGCTCACGGTCGCGCACCTCCATGTCCACCGGCAGCG
>JACCQX010000196.1 GCA_013813905.1 Chloroflexota bacterium | reverse complement strand
CCCTCGGTGTGCTTCTGCGGACCGTGCGTGGAGCTCAGGATGCGCACATCGTGGCCGCGCGCGATGAGGTTTTCGTAGAGATAGGCCACGTGCGCGTTGACGCCGCCCGGCAGCGGGTAGATGTAGGGCGTCACGAGGCCGATCTTCATCCTTCGTCCCGGGAGATGCGCTCCGTCCGGCCGACCAAAGTGGGGTCGAAGTGGGCGGGGCGCTGGCGACCGCCGGGATAGCCCAGGTCCCGGCCCGTGCCGCTTCGGCGGATCTTGCCGCCGAGGTCGTCGCGCACCGCGCGTGCGTTCTTGCGCAATTGCGCGCGGAACATGGTGATCTGCGAACGCCACGGGTAGAAGGTGCCCTCCCAGCCCGTCTCGCGGGACTCGATGGCGGCGCGCAGCTCCTCGGGCGAGGTGCCCTCGAAGGTGGTGAGGGCCTGACCCACGTCGGCTGCGCGGTGCGCGTCACTGGAGCCGATGGGCGCGCGACCGGTCTGGGCCACGAACTCCGGCACGCGGCGGGTCCAGCGCATGCCCGCTGTGGTGGGGTTGAAGGCCTCGATGCCGTCGGGATGGAAGATCGAGTCCCCCTCGTCGAGAAGCGCGCGGATGGCTCCTGCCCGGGCGCACAGGGGATAGGGCACCAGGGGATGGGCCACGATCGCGATGCCGCCCTGCTCATGGACGCGCGCCACGCTCGTCTTGAGCGAACCCCAGGGCTTGATGCGCTGCGTGAGGAAGAGGCCGATTAGGTGCCCCCCACGGGTGGTGATCTCTTCGCCCACGATGACCCGCACCCGGCGCCCCGCATCCTCCGCCATGTGCTGCGCTGCTTCACCCGCGTCGATGCGCTCGTGGTCGGTGATGGCGATGACGTCAAGCTCACGCCGCTCCGCCGCATCCAGGATCTCCAGCACGGTCGAAACGCCATCCGAGGCCAGGGAGTGGATGTGCAGGTCGGCACGGCCCATCAGGCGGCAGCCTCCACGGGTGGCGCTGACAGCGTTGGGTCGAGCGCCTTCGCGGGCCAGATCGGGAAGTGCACTGTCCACCACTGCTCCGGCGCCTGGGCGATCATCCGCTCGAAGGCTCTGGCCTGGGCCTCGAGATGCTGGTCGATGCGCTCCCGCAGCGTGCCCGGGCTGGGCCGCGGCAGGCGCTCGATATGGGGCGTCCAGCGTCCCCAACCGGTCCGCTGCATGCCCACCACGAAACAGGGTGCCTCCGACTCCAGGGCCAGCACGGCCGGACCCAGGGGCAACCGGGCGGGGGCACCCATGAGTCGCACAGGCATCCCCGATCCACCGATGACCCGGTCGGCCACGAGGGCGATGGCCTCGCCCCGCTGGAGTGCTCCTCGCAAGGGGACCGAGGCGCCACGGATCGGCACCAGCGCGATCCCCCGTGCGCCGCGGGTCCGCTCGAAGTAAGCCTGCAGTGCCGGATCAGCCACCGTCTCCATCGGGGCGGAGAGGCGCATGCCCGCCACCCCGACGGCGTAGAAGCCCGCCAGCTCGACCGTGCCGAAGTGGGCGCTGATGAAGATGCGGCCGGGCGGACCCGGTGCCAGCGAAGCGAGGGCAGCCGCCACGACCGGGTCGCCGGGGACCGGGATCCGCTGGCGCAGCTCGTCCGCGGAGTACGCCGGTATGACGGCCGACTCGGCGTAGCCCTGTACCCAGTTGCCGAAGGCGCTGCGCACCATGCGCTCCAGGCTGCTTTCGTCCGTGGCGGCGCGTCGAACGCGATCCGAGGCGAGGCCCGCCTCGATCAGTCCGCGGCAGACCTGGCGCAGGTTGGCTCGGACCAGGGCGCGCCGCTCGGTCATCACGAGCGAGAGACCTGTGCCGGCCGTGTACGCGGCCTGGAAGACGATGCGGTCGGGAAGCGCCCGCAGCACGCTGACCCCCAGGCGCAGGCCCAGGGCGGTGACGCGAGCGCGAAGGTCAGTCATGCCCTGAGCCGCCCGCCGCCATCAGACGCGCGCGCGCCGCCAGCTGCGCTTCTTCCCCTCGCGTGGCAGGCCAGACCGGCTTGAAGGTGTACCACTGATCCGGCGCCGCGGCCACCATGCGCTCCAGCGCTCCGGCCACGGCCTGGGTGGCACGCAGGATGTCGGCAGGTGATGAGCCGGGGACCTCGATGGGCTCGTCGTGGCTGGCGATGTAGGTCCCGTCCGGCTGACGTCGGTTGACCACCGGCACGATCACCGCGCCGGTCCGAGTGGCCAGGAGGGCAGGCCCGGCCGGCAGCGTCGTCCAGCGCCCGAAGAGCGTCACCGGGATGTCGTCCCGCCGATAGCCCCAGTCGACCACCAGGCCAAGGACCGCGGGCAGGCGCAGGACCCGGAACGTCTCGCGCAGGTTGCGCCAGGGGATGATGCCCACGTTCCAGCGCGCGCGCGACCGGTTCAGGAGCGCGAAGAGCTCGGGATAGGCGGTGTCGTCGGCCAGGCCGTAGGTGGGCAGGCCCTGGGCGGCGAAGGCGCCCGCCAACACCTCGATGCTTCCGATATGGCCGGTCACACCGACGATGCCGCGACCTTCTGCGCGATAGCGATCCCAGAGCCGGAGAAAGGAGGCGCCGCCGCGCTCGCCGGCCTCTTGCACGAGTCGAGTCGGGGCATCAGGGGAGAGGCCTGGCAAGCGCATGAGCTCGACCACGAACTCGGCGTAGGTGCGGTACATCCGGCGGGCCAGGCGCTTGACGTCTCCATGACTGTCGGGGAGGCCCAGCACGCTCGCCGCGTTGGCCTGGATGATGTGGCGTTTTTGGGGCCAGGCCCAGTACCCGCCCAGGAACAGACTTCGGGCGACCGGTAGCGAGATCCCCGTCGGGATGCGCTGGAGCGTGCCGGAGGTGGCGCGGTAGCCGGCCACCACGCTGCGCTCGCGCGCACGCTGGACCGCCCTCCAAACGCGTCCGCTGGACGCTCGCCGGTGGGGTGAGTAGCGGACGCCGGTCTCGGCCGGGGTGCGCGCGCTTCGAGTCTTGACCTCCGGCGCCTCGCCCTGCGCCTGGCAGCCGGACACCCGAGCGCCCGACGCCCGAGCGCCCGACGCCCGTGCCTCCGGCATCCGCGTGTCCGAGGCCATTTCCTGCTCCCGGATCAGCGGCCCTTGCCCGCCGCGGTCGACGCTGAAGCCGGTGCTGCGGCCGGGGTGGGGGTGCCGCTGGCCTCGCCAGCCGCGGCCGAGGCGATGATCCTGGTGCGCGGCGCGGCCATCTTGCGCATCTTGCGCGGCTTGGCTTTCTCCGTGCCCACCAGAGTCTCGTTGTCCTCGCCGCGGATGAAGGCCTCCACCCGGTTGAAGGCGACATCATCGTGGATCTGCTCCGGCGGGCTCTTCATGAAGTAGCTCGACGCTGCCACGAGGGTGCCGGCCAAGCCGCGATCGAGGCCGAGCTTCAGGCAGCGGATGGCGTCCGTGATGACGCCGGCGCTGTTGGGGCTGTCCCAGACCTCCAGCTTCAGCTCCGCGTTGAGCGGCACGTCACCGAAGGTCGTGCCCTCCATGCGGATGTAGCACCACTTGCGGTCCTCGAGCCAAGGCACGTGGTCCGAGGGGCCGACGTGGACATCGTCCGGGTCGAGCTCGTAGTCGAGCATGGAGGTGACGGCATTGGTCTTGGAGATCTTCTTGGACTCCAGACGCTCGCGCTCGAGCATGTTGAGGAAGTCGGTGTTGCCGCCGAAGTTCAGCTGGTAGGTGCGATCGAGGCGCACCCCTCGATCCATGAACAGGCGGGTCAGCACGCGATGGCTGATGGTCGCTCCCACCTGGCTCTTGATGTCGTCGCCGATGATGGGCAGTCCTTCTTCCGCGAAGCGGCGCTGCCAGTAGGGCTCACGGCCGATGAACACGGGGATGGCGTTGATGAAGCCGACGCCTGCCTGGAGAGCCTGTTCCACGTACCACTTGGTGGCCTGCTCGCTGCCCACCGGCAGGTAGGAGACCATCACGTCGACCTCGCGCTCCCTCAGGATGTTCACGATGTCGGCCGTCGGCCCGGGTGCCTTCTCGATGATCTGGCTGAGGTACTTGCCCAGGCCGTCGTGGGTCATGCCGCGCTCCACGGGCACGCCCATGTTGGCGACCTTCTGGAAGACGTAGGTGTTGTTGGGCTTCTCGTAGATCGCCTCGGAGAGGTCCTTGCCGACCTTGTTCTTGTCGATGTCGAAGGCCGCCACGAACTTGATGTCGCGGACGTGGTAGCCGCCCAGCTCGACGTGCATCAGGCCGGGCACGAAGTCGTCCTTCTTGGCGTCCTCGTAGTAGTAGCGGCCTTGCACGAGGCTGGAGGCGCAGTTGCCCACGCCTACGATGGCCACACGGATCTTGCCGTCCTTGCGCTTGGGGCTGCGGCCGTTGCTGCCGGTCCCGTTGCTGCTGTTGTTGGCGTTCTTCTGCTTCATCTGATTACTGCTGCTCCTGCTTCTTGGCTTCCCGGTACACATGGAAGACGCGTTGGATGGTGGTGATGGTGGCGAGGACGGTGATGAGGGCGAGCGATCCGACGAGAGCCTGCCACCAGAAGGGGTACGGCGGCCCCATGCCCGTGGGCCAGCTGGCAGACCATGTCGATAGGAACCCCGCCGCGAGCAGACCGATGGTCAGGATGACGACGCGCACCTCACGGGGAGCCAGCCCGATGCTGGCCATGCCGGTGCCGGGCGTGAAGCCGAGGCTCTCCGACTTGGCACGGACATAGCTCACCATGAACGCGGAAGCCATCGCCCCGGCGGCCAGGAGAGGCCCCCAGCCGAGGTCGGAGTCCACCTCTCGAGCGCCGGCGAGCCCGATGACGAGGCCGACGTAGACCACGGCCTCTCCCCAGCGGTCCATCGTGCTGTCGAGGAAGGCGCCGAACTTGCTGGTGGTGCCGGTCGCGCGTGCCAGGGCACCGTCGAAAAGGTCGAACACAGCCCCGACGATGACCAGCGCCCCGGCGTAGAGCCAGACCTGCGCGGCCGCGAAGTAAGCCGCCACGACCGCGATGCCGAAGCCGATGAGCGTCAGAGCGTTGGGCGTCAGGCCGAGTCGTCCAAGACCCCGCGCAAGCGGCTGAACGCCCTGGCGGACGCGGGCGCGCGGGCCGGTCGGAAGTAGCGAGGTTTCGGGCATAGCGACCGTCTTCACGCCGCGCTGGTGGAGGGATCGACCGGCCCGAGCGGTCCCAGGAGGGCGCGCTCGCGTTCGCGGTACAGGTCGAGGGCATCGCGACGCAGCGAGCAGATCACCTCGCGGCCGCTTCGCTCCATCTCGATGAGTCCAGCTGCCTTGAGGCGGCGCAAGTGCCACGAGACAAGGGGCTGTGAAAGGTCCACGTGCCCGATGAGTTCCGTCACAGTCCCGGGCGAGTGGCCCAGGCGGCGCAGGATGCGCAGACGCGTGGGGTCGGCCAGCGCCTTGTGATAGACCGCCACGTCACGCAGGTCGTCGGGCGGCGCGGCGATCGAGGCCAGCGTCGAGCGGATGCGGGCGGGGGTCGGCACGGGTGAGATGGCTCCTTCGGAAATGGGGGCGCGTCCATGCTGCGATCGGCAGGGCAGCCGCGACGCATCAACGAGCCTTCATATAAACCGGCGTTGATACTACCCGCGCGTCGAGCCGTAGTCAACCCAAGATGTGAGACGGAGGTCGAACTCACGCTAAGCGGTCCTGATGGCAGCGGTGGCGGGGTGGGAGCTCTGGTCGGACGAGCGGCCACGATGACGAGCTGCTGGCGGCACCAGAGGGCCTGCTCCTCAGAGCTCTCCGGCGACAGGCCGACGACCTCGGGCTCCCTAAAGCAGTCCGCGGAGGCGGGGTGGTCGAGCCGCCATTCCTCTTCCTGGAGCTGGAACTGTACGCTGCCACTCCGCTCCGCCGCCTCCGAGCAGCATGATGAGGTTGCCGCGTTCCAGCCGGGCGATGACCGCCGAGCCAACGCCCCGATCCGCGTGGACGGGAGTCTCCGCCACTGCCGTCAGCGGAACACCTTTGGATCCAGAGTAGGGACGGGTGAGGGTGTCAGCGCGGGGCGGGGTGTGGGAGATGGCACCGGGTCGATGGTATTCGAGGGGCCTGCAGAGGGCGAGCGTTCGGGGGTCGGACTCGCGGGAGGGTGAGTCTCTTGTCCGGGCGCGTCGGTCGATGTGGCACCGGGAATGGCACCGAGCCGATCCGGTCCAGCCGGCGCGGCCAGCCACACGGCGGTCACTAACGCCACGACAGCCACCAAGGCGAAGCTCGCCGCAAGCAAGCGAGGGAAGAGTCGTCGCGTGGTCCTTCGCGGCAGCTGTTCCGTCCGGCGGGTGATGTCGAGTGCTCGATGAAGGGCGGCGTCCTCACCGTCCTCCGTCGCCGCCGTGCGGCTCAACCACGCGCGCAGCCGTTCACCTACGCTCCGATCGTCAGTCATCGGTCGTAGCCCGGACCGGCATCGTGCGTTCCTGGGCATCCAGCGCGGCGCGCATTGCCCCAAGTGCATGGCGAAGGCGGGACCGGACCGTGGATTCCGGGGCATCTACCGCGAACGCGATGTCAGCGATCGATAGGTCGACGTAGTAGCGCAGCACGAGAGCGATCCGTTGACCGTGGCCTAGCGAAGCGAATGCGCGGGCCAGTCGGTCGCTTTCTACCAGCGCTTCGGTGTGGTCGGCGCCTGTGTCGGCACTGAAGAGGCTGCCCATCCGCTCTGTCAATGCCGTCCACCGCTTCCGTCGGCGCCCTTCATCCATACATGACGAAATCAGGATCCGCCGCAGCCAAGGCTCGAATCGGAAGGCTGGCGCAGTCGAGGCAGCTCGGTCCACGCGCGCACCAAGGTGACCTGGACCGCATCATCGGCTGCCTCCGGGCTGCTCGACACAAGGCGAGCCAAGCTTCGCAGTCGCGGCCAGTGACGGACCGCGAGCCATTCGACGGCGTCGTGCTCTCCCAGCTGTGCTCTGATCACGTGTCCGACCTCCTCGACGTCTTCAGTCATGCCCGGTCTCCACGTGACAGAGACGTTCGCGTGTGGTCGTCGTGATCAAGTCCGCCGCCGCAGAGCCCGGAGGTCCAGCAAGGCGCTTGCCGTATCGGATGTAAGCCAGGTTGGCATTTCCACGGCTACGGAACCACAAGGGGTCGTCTCGGGGGTCGAAGCCTTCAGGATCGTCCGGTCTCCGCCGTCGCTGAGCGTGTCAGACGTCTGGTCGGCAGTTGCCTAGGCCCTGACGAGCCACCTTAGGGCCGGGTTGGCCGCTGAATGCAAGTGTGGCTTGCACCGCGCGCCTCAGGCCCTTGGAGATCGGCCCGGCCGCTTCGGCCAACGATGCGCCGGTGTCTCCGCTCGACGAGCGCGGCCTCGGCCGACATGGCCACGATGGCGCACGATAGGCGGAGATGAGCCGTCGCGATCGACTCCTGCTGCTGGCTGCTCTCTCCGGCGGGGCGCTCCTGGTCGGCGTGGAGCTGCTCATCACGGCCGTGGCGCTGCCTGCCATCCTGGCCGACCTGGCGGGCTGGACCGAGCTCCGTCGAGCGTCGTGGATCGTCAATGGTTACGCCCTGACGTACATCGCCGCGATGCCGCTGGCGGGCCGAGCCGCGGACCGCTACGGGCTGCCGCGACTGTTCATCCTGGCCCTGGCCGTCTTCGCGCTCGGCTCGGTCCTGTCCGGGATGGCCCAGACGCTCGACCAGCTCATCGCCGCGCGCATCCTCCAAGGCATCGGTGCCGGCGCTGTGGTGCCCCTGGCCACGGCCGGCGCCAGCCACCTGTTCGATGGTCCGTCGCGTGCCCGCGCCCTGGGCGTGGTGGGGGCGTTCACCTTCCTGGGCATGGCCCTGGGGCCCTTCGCCGGGGCGACCGTCCTGCAGTCGCTCCAGCTGGGACCGGCCCTGACCACGGCGGGCACCGGTGAATCGCCCTTGGCGACGCTGCTCGCGCCGTCCTGGCGCTGGATCTTCTACCTCGGCGCGCCACTGGCCACCCTGTCCATCATCTACACCTGGGCGGCGGCGCCGGCCTGGCCGCGCACCTCGACACGCGGCGGCCTGGATGTCTTCGGGGCGAGCCTGTTCACGGCCGCCCTCGCCGCGGGTCTCCTGGGCCTGACCCGGCTGGGAGAACCAGGCACGGGCTTCCCGGGGCCGGCTGTGCTTGGTCTGGCGGCGCTCCTCCTGGGTGTCGCAGCGATCGCCTGGAACCTGCGGGCACCCGATCCGTTCCTCGATCTGCGGCTCCTGCGCGACAGGATCTTCTCGGCGGCGGTCCTGCTCAGCCTGCTGACCGGCTACGCGCTGGCCACGGCCATCATCGGCGCGGCGGTATTCGTCGATCGAGTGCGCTATGCCGGCCCCCACGAGCAGCAGGTCGTGTTGGGCGCCCTGGCCCTGGCCATGGCGGTGGGTGCGCTGGGCGCCGGTTTCGCCATGCGCTATCTCTCCGCGGTGCTACTCAGCCTGGTAGGTCTGGCGCTGAGCATCGGTGGCCTGCTGCTGGTGGCCGGAGTTGGTCCCGAGACCGACCGGAACCTGCTGATCGGCGGTCTGGCCCTCTTCGGCCTGGGCTTCGGGCTGACCGTCACGCCGCGCAGCACAGCCGCAGTGGAAGCGCTGGGTCGGGCGTCGTTCGGTATCGCTTCGGCCGGCGTGACCGTGGCACGGATGGCCGGCATGGCCGTCGGCCTGGCGGTGCTGACCGGCTTCGGGTCGCGTCGCATCGAGTCGCTCAGCGTGGTCCTCGTCGACCCGGTGGCCCGGGATGCCGTCCTGCCGCCCGATCTCCAGGGCCGTCCGTTGCAGGATGGCCTGGTGGTCGATGCCCTGGAAGCGTGGGCCAGCCAGCAGGCAGCATCGATCCTGTCGGGCCTCTTCCTGGTCGCCACCGCGGTGCTGGTGGTGGCCATCCTGCCCACGCTGTTCATGGGAAACGCTGCTCGACGCACCGATGAGGGCATCCTTCGCGGCGATGAGCACTCCCCGGGCACCGATGATGGCTCCGAAGCAGCCCTCGCCCTCTAAGGCGCCCGCCTCGGGTGGGTCGGTCGGCGCAACGAGGCCGTCCGTTGATGCACCGGAGCCGTCGGTCGGCGCACCGACCGAGCCGGTCGAGGCTGAGGGTCCCCTGCGCGCGTTCATCTGGACACCGGACGGACGTGTAGCTGAAGTCGATGACCTGCGCGCCCTGGAACAGGGCTACGCTGATCCGACGACAAGGCTCTGGATCGACGTCGAGTCAGCCTCAGTGACCACCCTGACGGCCATCGCGGGATGCCTGGACCTTCACGTTCTCACCGCTGAGGACATCATCGAGCGCAACCAGCGCGCCAAGATCGAGTACATCGACGGGACGATGCACCTCGTCCTCTTCGCACTCATCTATGACGGCGAGCTCGTCCCGGTCGAGCTGGACATCGTCCTCGGCCCGCGCTTCCTGCTGACCTCCCATCCGCCGGCCTGGCGTCCGGTGGACGCTGAAAACATCCGGCGTTCCGGCGTGGCTCACTTCCTGGGTGTCGGCACCGACCACCTGCTGTGGGCCGTGGTGGATCGGACCGTGGACGGTTACTTTCCGGTCTTCGACCGCATCGGCGACGAGATCGACGAGCTTCAGGACGATGTGCTCAGCCGGCCGAGCCGCTGGGTGGTGGAGCGGCTTTTCCAAGTACGTCGGGACCTGTTGACCATCCGCCACACGGTGAGTCCGGAACGCGAGGTCTTCAATCAGCTGACCAACCGTGGCAACCCACTCATCGCGCCGGAGCGCATCGTCTACTTCCGCGATGTCTATGACCACCTCATCCGGTTGACCGATGAGCTCGACTCGTACCGCGAGATGGTCAGCACGACGCTGGATGCCTACCTGTCGACCGTCAACAACGACCTATCCACGGTGATGAGGCGCCTCACGGCGGTGACCGCTGTGCTGGCCGGCGCGGGCGCTGTCGCGGGCATCTTCGGCATGAGCGAGGTCGGCCTCGCGCTGAGCTTCCAGGACGTCCGCTTCTGGATCGTCGCCTCGACCATCGTCGCGCTCAGCCTGGCGGGGTTCCTCTACTTCCGTCGCATCGACTGGATCTGACTTCAGGTGCCGTAGCAGGCGACCGGCCGCGGTCTGGGCTGAGCCTCCTGGCGCGTGGCCGGCAGCTCGCTCACCAGTCGGGCCGCCACCTGGAGCTTGGGCACCGTGCCGCGCGGCCCCTCGCTCGTCTGGAGCACCAGTCGCTGCTCGCCGGGCGGCACGTCCAGGGCCAGCGAGAAGTCGAGGGCGTGGCGCTTGACCCGGAAGATCTCGTACACGTACAGCCGATCGTCCGCGGTGTAGACCTCGACCAGCGCCCCCAGCAGCGACGCACCGTCCTGCCGCTCCGACGCTTCGAGAAGCGGCAGGAACATGCCGGCGCGGGCATGGGCGTAGAGATAGGTCGATCCCGCCCGGCCGGGTTGGCCGAAGGCGTCGTGGTAGAGCGCCACGTCGCAGGGTGGGTAGAGGTCCGGTCCCTGATCGGGGACGCTTTGCTGGCGAGAGATGACGGGCAGGTCGATCCGCTCGGAGGGGATGACCACGCGGGTCGCCACGGCCGCTGGTGCGGGAGCAGGCGTCCGTGTCGGTACCGGGTCGGGCGGGAGCGAGACGCCCGGGAGTGAGACGCCTGGGACCGAGGGGTCGGGGGCGAGGATCGTTGGGGACGCTGACGGCGCCGTGCTCGGTCCCGACGAGGCGCTCGACGCCGGCGAGCCGGTCGCGTCGGCCACCTCGCCGGACGTCGCGCTGGGCCGCGTGAGTCGATCACCCAGGACCGGCTCGGCGTAAGAGAGCAACCCCGTCGCGAGCAGTGTCACGCCGCACGCCATCAGCAGCGCGGGCAGGATGCGGTCGATGAGGCGGCTGAGGAGACGCATGACCGCCCGACTCTACCGCCGTCTATCTGAAGCGCGCTTCGGGCAAGCAACCGGGCCCAAGGCACGCCGTACACTCGACTACGCATGCGTGGTCCGATCGTCGTTGGTGTGCTGGCGGGCCTGGTGGTCGCGGCGCTCCTGGCTGGACTGTTCGTTGCGTTGGCCCTGGGAGAGCCGACGCCTTCGATAGCGCCCGTCTCCCCGTCGCCCGCTGCCGATGGCGCGAGGTCACCGAGCGCGAGTCCCAACGCCACAGCGCCGGCATCTCAAATTCCGGGATCCAGTCCTGGCCCGGGCGCATCACCGTCGGCCGGTGCATCGCCATCGCGCACCGTCGTGCCATCTCTCAGCGGTTCGTCGGTTCCGGCGGTCGGCGTCACCGTGGGCGATCTCGCGCCACCGCTCAGGCTGGCGCAGCTCGGCGGCTCGGAGGTCGATACGACGGCCCTGCGTGGCCAGCCGCTGTGGGTCAACTTCATGGCCACCTGGTGTCCGCCTTGTCGCGACGAGCTGCCCATCATGGACCGCCTCCAGCGCGAGCTTGGTGACCGGATGACCATCATCGTGGTCGACGTGGAGGAGGACGCCG
>JACCQX010000179.1 GCA_013813905.1 Chloroflexota bacterium | reverse complement strand
GGGCTACCCGGACGATCCCACCGTGCTGCGCATCGGCGAGCCGAGCAGCGGCTTCGACGTGGCCGCTCTTCAGCGGCAGGCCGCGCAACAGCAGGGATTGACGCTGTTGCTGCAGGCGACGCTCCTCGATGACGCTGCCGTGCCGCCGGAGCTTGCTGAGCGCATCGTGGCGCCCTATACGCTGCAGACCGAGACCATGGCCGGGCAGCCCGGCCCGGCGGGGCCGTCCATCGCATCCTTCCTGGTGCCGTTCGCCTTCACGATGCTCTTCGTGATCAGCATCTTCATCACCAGCGGCTATCTCCTCCAGTCTGTGACCGAGGAGAAGGAGAACCGTGTCGTGGAGATCCTGCTGAGCTCCGTGCCGGCTCTGCCGCTGATGGCCGGCAAGATCCTGGGCCTGGGCGCCGCGGGCTTGACCCAGGTGATCTTCTGGGTCATCTCCGCCCTGGCGGCTCTGTCCCTGCTGGGAAACGGCGGTGGCCTGGACGGCGTATCCATCGCGCCGATCACCATCGTGTTGGGCCTCGTTTACTTTGCGCTCGGCTATCTGGGATACGGCGCCATCTTCAGCGCCGTCGGGGCGCTTGCGCCCGGCAGCCGTGAAGCTCAGCAGTACGCCGGCTTCTTCGGCTTCTTTGCCGTGGTGCCGGTCATCTTCAGCAGTCTCTTCGTCAGCGACATCGGCTCACCGATCGTCACGATCCTTGCCTTGTTCCCCTTCACCACGCCCGCCGCGATGCTGCTGATCCTGACGCTGGCGCCGGAGATCCCGTGGGCCCTCGTGTTGGCGTCCGTCGTGTCGCTGGGCGCCTTCACGGCCCTCGCTACCGTGGCCTCAGCGCGCGTCTTCCGTGCGACTCTCCTCCTGTATGGGGTCCGCCCCAGTGCCGGTGCCATCGCGGGAGCGATCTTCGCGCGCAGCTGATGCGGCGCTCGAAAGTACCCGCCGCCCGGCGATCAGATACCGAGATCGCCTCCGCCGAAGTCGCCCCCTCCTAAGTCACCTCCGCCCCAGCCGCCCTCTCCGAATGAGCCGCCGGCCTCCGTGCCCTCGACCCGGGAGGCGCTGCCTTCCGGGTCGCTTCCCTCATAGCCTTCGCCATGTGCATCTCGTGAGCCGTGAGCCGGGTCGCCCAAAAAGGTCTGTGCCGCCGCGGTTCCGATGAAGCTGGCGGCCATGGTAGTGAGGAACCATCCGCCCAGACCGAAGCCGCCACCCATCGAGCCGAAGCTGCGTTCCAGGGTTCCCGGCTGGCGGAGCTCGGCACGCGTCGCCATGCGCGCCATGCCACGCGGGTCGTCGGACGACGCCGCTGCAGCTTCGGGCACATCGGTGGCCAGGCCCTCGATCACCTGGCGGCGCTGATCCTGGGAGAGTCGCGCGAAGGCTTCCGCGTGAGTCTCCTCGATGGTCTCGGGCGGCGCGGTACGGAGCAGATAGCGGTAGCGCTCGACGGCGATCTCGTCGTCCGAGCGGGGCCTGTCGCTCACCTCAGGCCGGCGGCTTCCACTCGTCGATGGTGGCCCGAGCCGAGTCCTTGTCCGCATACCATCGTGCGTCGACCTCGGTGTACGGCGCCCACTCGGCGGGCAGCGCGTCCTCAGGGTAGATCGCGTTCACGGGGCACTCGGGCTCGCAGGCACCGCAGTCGATGCACTCGTCAGGGTCGATGTAGAGCTTGCGATCGACGCCCTGATCGAAGTGGATGCAGTCCACTGGGCAGACCGACACACACGACTCGTCAAGCACGTCGATGCAGGGTTCCGCGATCACATAGGTCATCCAGGGTCTCCTCGGGGGTCCGGTCACTCATCTTAGCGCCAGACCCGCGGCCGATCTGGATCCGTGGCAGCAGGTGCCCTCGTGTCGTCATCCGCCGGACGATGTGGGCCTGTCCAGCACGGTGAGGCGCACTTCGCCGACCATACCCTTCTCCACGTGGCCCGGCAGGTGGCACATCAGGAACACGTCCCCTACGTCGGGCACATCGAAGTCCACCGACGCCTGGCCGCCGGAGCCCAGCAACAGGCGGGTGCCGCCAGTGCCGAGCGGGACTACGGCCGGTGGCGCGGTGGTCAACGGAAGCGGCGGCGTGGCCGCCGCATCGGCCTCCGCCCAGGCGCGCTGCACGCCTTCGTCGCCCAGCACGAACTCGTGCGGCTCAAGGCCACCGTTGAGTACCGTGAAGCGAACACGCTCGCCCGCGATGAGCGTCAACGGGTCAGGTTGGAAGCGATAGTCCCGCATGATCACCGACACCTCGCGCGGCACAGCTGCCGAGCCGGCCCGATCGATCAGGACCTCGGGAGCCGGGAAGCCGCGCAACGCAAAGAGCACGAGCCCCAGCGCGATCGCGAACCCGACCAGCGTCACGTAGACCGGAGCACGCGAGGACGGTCGCCGCGGTCGATCCACGGCATGACTCTACGGCCAGTGGGTCGCCCTCGCAGCGATCAAGTCGGACGGTGCCGCGAGAACCGCGGCGCAGCTCAGCCGAGTCCGTCCGGGATGGGACGCCAGCGGAACGGCGCGAGCTGGCTCTCAGGCGAGATACCGCCCGTCCCGACGCCGAGGAGCTCGGCGATGAAGGCGAGGAGGATCAGAACGACCCCAGACAAGACGAGCGCCGCGAGCGGCAGCACGAGGCTCCGGCCGTGGCGGAAGACGGGCGACGATGCGGTGTCCATGGCTCTCCATCCCTGTACCCCTGGCAGCGGGTCGTCGCACCGCGGGGAGGCGGGCGACGTGAGGAGGAGGCTAGTCGGCGGACCTTGTCGGGACATGCATCGCGTCTTATCTGCGGCTTATCCGAGCGACGCGCCTACATGCCGGTCGGCTGATACTCCGGGTCAAGGTACTTGTCGGGCTCGTCGCCGAACTCGAGCCGGCAACCTTTGGAGCAGAAGTAGTAGGTCGTGCCCTCATGCTCCGCGGTGTTCTGCGCTGTTTCGGTCTGGACCTCCATGCCGCACACAGGGTCGATCGCGATGGCCATCTTCCTCGCCTCTGGGGCCTCGGTCGAACGCCGGGGCTCGTGGGGCGAAGTCTAGCGAGACACACCTGCGCAGGGCTCGAATGGCAGGCCCTCCACGGGACCGGTCGAGTCGGGGGTCCTCCCGGCGGACGCATCACCCTCGCTGCAGATGAAGGTTACGGTTCCGTCCGGCTGCACCAGATAGGTGTCGTAGGCGTGCTCGATGCAGCCCGCCGGACAGTCACCCGAGCCGGTCACGAAGGTGAGCTCGATGCCTGCCGTGACCTCCCGAGCGATGACCCAGCGACTCTGACCGACGAGACCACCCCCCGATACAGGATCAGCCGACCCGCCTGGCTGCGCGACAGCGCGCAAGGGATGACGTTCGTAACGCGGGTGCTCCTCGACGACCAGGGCACGGGCCTCGTCGGCCGTCAGAGTGAGGTCAGGGGCGGATCGGGGGGACGAGACCGGGGTCGCAGTCGGAGCGGCCGTCGTCGGCTCCCGGCTGGCGCCGTCAGCCTGGCTGACCGGTGACGCTGTGGCGGTCTGCTCGGTCGCCCCGCCCAGCGTGGAGCAGCCGACCAGCAGGCCCAGCAGGGTGACGACCGTCAGGAGACGATGCACGGCGGCGTAAGGTCTGGCGGCGGGCTTCAGCACCGACCTCGGACGGCGCGCACCCAGGGATGGTTCCCTCAGGCCGGCGCTACGAACTAGGACCGTCTTCAAGCGCGACCCGTCTCGACAAGGCGCTTGAGTCGCCGCAGGTCGGCCCGAAAGACCAGCTCGAAGACCGGCCGGGACAGCGGGTCCATCCGGCGCAACGACCAACCGGCCAGTGCTTCCAGGAAGCGCCCGGCGGACGCGCTGCCGAAGAGATGCCCGGCCCCGGGGATGGCCGCTGGCGTGGGGCGCAACTCCTCGCGCCACGACATGTGCGTGACACGACCGCCATCGAGGGTTCGCAGCTGGAACTCCCCCGAGCCGCGGAAGGCACCCAGGTGCTTCACGACGTAGCGGTAGGGTGGCTCGAAGGCGGTCACCTCGATGGGGTCGCTCTGGCGGAAGCCGAACATCCGGACTTCGCCGATGGCCCTGCTGCCCACCCCCACCGGCTCATCACCGATCAAGCGGACTCGAACCAGGTCGCGCATCCAGCGCGGTTGCCCGGGCACGTCGGCAAGGACGTCCCAGACACGCCGGATGGGCGCCTCGATCCGGATGTGTCGCTGGACGATGGGCACGCCCGCATGTTCGCAGGTCCTCCGCCAGCGCATGCTCGCGGGGACCGGAAGCGCGGTCGCTGTCCGGAGGGCGCGGCAGCTATCCTGCCCCGTCATGAGCCAAGAGCGTCGACCGCAGCACAAGCCCACCGCTGACCGCAAGTTCCTGCAAGGTGCCCCGTACGCGGACGCCTCCTTCATGGAGACCGATGCCTGGCGGGCGCTGCGGATCATGGGCGAGTTCGTGGAGGGGTTCGATGCGCTGGCGCGACTGGGACCGGCGGTGAGCATCTTCGGTTCCGCCCGAACGCCGCGCAGCGATGCCGAGTACGAGCAGGCACAGGATCTCGCCGCTCGTCTGGCGGTGCGGGGCTTCACCATCATCACCGGCGGCGGCCCGGGCGTCATGGAGGCGGCCAATCGAGGTGCTCACGAGGCCGGCGGCGTGTCGGTCGGGCTGGGCATCGAGCTGCCCCACGAAGAGGGCGTCAATGTCTACTGCAACCTGGCCATCGACTTCCGCTACTTCTTCGTGCGCAAGACGATGTTCGTCAAGTACGCCCAGGCCTTCGTGATCTTTCCCGGCGGGTACGGCACGCTGGACGAGCTCTTCGAGTCGCTGACGCTGGTGCAGACGGGCAAGATCGAGCACTTCCCCATCGTGCTGGTGGGCATCGACTATTGGCAGGGTCTGCTGGACTGGCTGCGCGGGACGATGTCCGAGGAGCACAAGATCGAGCCCAGTGATCTTGCCCTGTTGCGCCTGACCGACGACATCGGCGAGGCCGTGGATTGGATCGTGGAAGCCTTCCGGGCCGACCGGGCCGAGGCCCAGCTGGCGCAGGTCGCGCCACAGGAGGCGGAGGCGGTCCAGGCCGCGAGCGAGCGCGAGGCGCAGTCAGCGAGCGGCACCGAGTGACCGATCGC
>JACCQX010000177.1 GCA_013813905.1 Chloroflexota bacterium | reverse complement strand
GCGAAGCCGCGCCGCTTGGCCAGCGAGACGACGGTCTCCAGGCTCTGGACGGCCGGGCCGGGATCGGCCTCGGGCTCGGACGGCTGGCGCGCGGGCACGGTCTGGTCGGTCGTGGTAAGGGTCACGGCTGGTTCTCCGGCTCAGGAGCGCCGGCGGTGGCAGGGCCGGTCGCGAGCGCGCATTCTCGCACGCCGCTTGCTGAGGAGCTGAACGGTCATGCCGCACTCCTCCGCCCCGGGCCGTACCTGCCCCCCTACGGTCCGGCCCGTACCTCGTCCAGGAAGGCCAGCGAGCGAGCGTCCCGTTCGAGCACGAAGCGGATGAAGCGCCGCAGCGCGCCTTCGACCTCTGCTTCGACCGAGGGCGCCAGCCGCAGCGCAGCCAGGGCCTCGATATCGAGCCGCCGATAGGCCTTGAGCAACTTCAGCGCCTCGAGCGAGAGCCGGCTCTGCTCCGCCGGAACGCCCGGATGGCGGTCGCAGAGCACGCCGCCCAAGGCCGGGACCCAGCGGAACGTCTCGGTCTCGGCCAGTGGTCGGTCGCACTCGACACAACGGTCGACCTCCGGACGCATGCCCAGAGCGTCGGCCAAGCCGTATTCGAACCAGCGCGCGACGCGACTCGGCGCCATCCCGTCATCCAGCAGCTGGAAGGCGCGGCGCAGGAGCGCGTAGACCGGATAGGCGGCCGCTCGTTCCTCCACGGCGCGCTCGGCCAGCTCCCCCACGTACCAGGCCGTGGCCGCCGACTCGAGCCGGTCGCGCAAGGCCAGCCAGGCCTCACCGACGCTGGCCTGGGTGATGACGTCGAACGTCCGCCCGTGGACCAGGACGAGGTGCAGCTCCGCGAATGGTTCGACCGACCCGCCGATGCGGCTCTTCGGACGGCGCACGCCCTTGGCGATGGCCTTGATCTTGCCGTCGTGTGGAGTGAGGAGCGTCAGGACCCGATCAGCCTCGCCCAGCTCGAACCTGCTGAGCACGATGGCCAGCGTCTTGTACATGCGCGGGACGGGCATGGCCGCAGCGTAGCGCCCCCGGGCCGAGGCTCCCTATCGTCTTGACCCTTGGGCGGCCGCGTTCTCTGTGTCATCCATCGAGCGGCGGTCTGCGTACACCACCATGGGCGCAGGCACGGACGCGTCCCCCGTGTCAGCGCCCGTTCCTTCAGAGCCGTTCGCCACGTCCACTCGGCGGAACGTGCTATCAACGGGTATCCTATTCCCGTGCTGACGACCACCGACCTCGACGCTCTCCTCGCCGATACCGAGGCGGAGATCCTGAGCCTCATCGTGGAGGCTGAGGATCCGCGCACCACCGAGCTCTACGCCATGGTCCGTTACCACCTGGGGCTCGATCGGGACGGGTCGCGTGGCAAGCGCATACGACCGTTGCTCGGCCTCCTCGCCTACCGCTCCATCACCGGCGAGCACGAGCGTGCCCTGCCCGGGGCCGCCGCCGTGGAGCTGGGTCACAACTTCAGCCTGGTCCTTGACGATATCGAGGATCGCGACGTCGAGCGCCGTCATCGGGCCGCGCTGTGGACCGTGTACGGCATCCCCCAGGCCATCAATACCGGCGACACCCTTTTCACACTGTCGCGCATCGCCTTGCACCGCTTGACGGGACTGGGCTTCTCCGACGACCGGGTGCTGGCCCTCATGCGCCTGTACGACGAGACTTGCCTGGCGCTCTCCGAAGGCCAGTTCATGGACATCTGGACGGCTGAGAACGACGTGCCCATGTCCGTCGACTTCTATTTCGACATGATCGGTCGCAAGACCGCGGCGCTCATCGCGGCGTCGGTCCAGGCCGGCGCGATGCTGGCCACCGAGGATCCGACCGTGATCGAGGCCTACCGACGGTTCGGCTGGGCGCTGGGGCTCGCCTTCCAGCTGAATGACGACCTGCTGGGCATCTGGGGCGACGAGCAGGCCACGGGCAAGGAGCCCTCTGACATCGCCAAGAAGAAGAAGACCCTACCGGTCATCTACGCCCTGGAGCAGGCCGGGCCGGAGGATCGCGAGCGGCTGTTGGAGGTCGTGCGGCAGAGGGAGCCAGCCGAGACCGGCATCGCGGAGGCGCGGGCCATCATCGAGCGCACTGGCGCCCGCAGCTACACGCGACGACGCGCCCGTGAGTACCGCGACGAGGCGTTGGAGCAGTTGGAACGAGCGGGCGTCGTGGACATCGAGGCGCTGGAGCGCCTACGCGCCATCGTGGTCTCCGCCATCAGCGCCTGAACCAGACCGCCTCGCGGCGCCCTCATCCCCGACATCGTCCCGGCGGTGGCGCACCGCCAGGACCTTGCCCACCCGCCGGCCGTCGGTCGACTCGACCGTCAGGCTGAGGGTGCCGTTAACCTCCACCTTGTCGCCCACCTTGGGCACCCCGCCGATGTGGTGATAGACCAGCCCACCGACCGTGTCGTACTCCTCGCGGTCCGAGCCGTTCAGGCTGATGTCGAAGTGCTCCGCGAGGTCGTCCACGCTGGCCCGGCCGTCTATCCGAGCCTCGTTCGCGGCGAGCGCCTCGATCATCGGTTCCTCGACGTCGTACTCGTCCTGGATCTCACCCACGATCTCCTCGATGAGGTCCTCGATGGTGACCAGTCCGGCCGTCCCGCCGTACTCGTCGAGCACGATAGCGATGTGCACCTTGCGCCGCTGGAGGCTGTGCAGGAGGTCGTCGATGGTCATCGACTCAGGCACGAAGAGCGGGGCCCGCAGCAGGGTGCGCGTGGGGGGCGGGTGATCCACGCCCTTGAGATAGGGCAGCAGATCCTTGGCATAGAGGATGCCCATGACGTTGTCGATGGTCTCCTCGTACACCGGGATGCGTGAGTGGCCCTCCTTGACGATGGTGTCCACCAGCTCATCCAGGGGCGCTTCGGCGGAGAGGGCCACGATGTCGATGCGGGGCACCATCACCTCGTGGACCCGGCGCTGGCCGAGCTCCAGCACGGCGCCGATCATCTGTTCCTCTTCGGCCTCGATGACGCCCTGTTCGCCGCCGCGCTCCACCAGGATCCTGATCTCCTCGCTGGTGAGCCGGTCTTCGTCGATCTCACGCACGCCCAGGACACGAGTGGTGGCATTGGTGATGGCGGTCAGCAGCCAGACCAACGGCCCCAACAGGCGGCCCAGGAGGATGACCGGCCGGCTCACCAGCAGCGCGTAGCGCTCTGCGTGGGCCAGCGCGAGCCGCTTGGGCACCAGCTCTCCGAAGACGATGGTCACCAGGCTGACCAGGGCAGTGACGAGGAGCAGGGCGATGACCTCGGCCTGGTCGGCGAGGGGCTGGACGCCGGCGATGACCGGCTGGAAGGACACGGCCAGATTCGCCCCAGCGTACGCTGCGGCGAGGAAGCCGACGAAGGTGATGCCGATCTGGATGACCGCCAGGAAGCGGCTGGGGTCGGCGATGAGACGAGCCACACGGCGAGCGCCGCGATCGCCCTCCTCCACCATCTGCTGGAGCCGGCTGCGCCGCACCGTCACGAGCGCGATCTCCGCCGCGACGAAGAGCGAATTGATGACGATGAGCGCCCCGATGATGAGCACCTCGTCTAGGATCTGGCCGCTCACCCCACGTCCTCGGGCGGCGCCGGCGTGTCGCTGGCCGTCGCGACCCGCTCGGGCGCGTCCGGCGGCGGTCGTCGCTCACGGATCCGGGCGGGCATGCCCACGGCCAGCTTGTCCGGCGGGACATCGCGGGTGACCACCGAGCCGGCCCCCGTGATGGCTCCCTGGCCGATCTCCACCGGCGCACGCAGGATCGTGTCCGAGCCGATGAAGGCGTCGTCGCCGATGCGCGTGGCGTGCTTGCGTTGCCCGTCGTAGTTGGCCGTGATGGTGCCGGCGCCGATGTTGACGCGCGCACCGACCTGCGCATCGCCGATGTAGCTGAAGTGGTGCTGCTTGGTGCCCGGGCCCAGGCTGGCCTTCTTGATCTCGGCGAAATTACCGATCTCCGCGCCGGCACCGATGTGCGCGCCCGGGCGAAGGTGACTGAACGGCCCCACCCTGGCGTCGTCCTCGACGACCGAGTCCTCGATGACGCTGCCCCAGATCGTGCAGCGCTCGCCGATGACCGAGTCGACGACGTACGAACCTGACTTGATGACGGAATCCCGGCCGATCCGTGTGACACCCTTGAGTGTCACATTCGGCTCCAGCGTGACGTCCTCGGCGATCTCGACGGTGTCATCGATGAAGGCGGAACGCGCGTCCTGGATGGTGACGCCCGCCTGTACGTGACCGGACCTGATCCGCTCCGCCAACAGGGCAGAGGCCCTGGCCAGGTCTCCCCGATCCTTGACGTGAGCGAGTGACTCTGCAGCGTCGGTCGCGTCGATCGTCGCCACGGGGCATCCATCCTTGCAAGCGATCTCGACCAACTGCGTGAGATACAACTCGCCGCTCGCCGACGATGGCTCGACCCGTGGCACCGCTCCGCGCAACCAAGCGAGGTCGAAGGCGTAGATGCCTGCATTGGCGTGAAACGCGCTGAGCTCAGCCCGACCCGGATCGTCCTTCCGTTCCACGATCCGCTCCGCCTGGCCATCCGGCCCGAAGTCGACCCTGCCCCAAGGGCTGTTGCTCGAGACCACGAAGGTGGTCAGCGTCATCGCGGCAGTGGCGTCCATCTGACGCTGCATGAGGGAACGCAGCGGCGCTGCGACCAGCAACGGCTTGTCGCCATTCAGGACAAGGAGATTCGTGGCTCCGTCATCGAGCGAGCTCAACGCGACGCGCACGGCGTCACCTGTGCCGCGGGGCTGATCCTGGAGCGCGAAGTCGGCCTCGTCGGCGAATACGTCGCGGATCTGCGCGGTGGCCGGCGAGTACACGACGAGGGGCCGCTGGCCTGTCGCCTCACGCGCCGCGTCCAGCACGTAAGCCAGCATGGGGCGGCCACAGATCGGATGGAGGACCTTGGGGAGGCGGGAGCGCATCCGCGTGCCGAGACCGGCCGCGAGGACGACGGCGATCGTTCGGTGAGGTGGAGGTTTCGTCACGACGGGGTCTCCCCGCCGGCGGGTGATGGAGGCGATTCGGGCATGTGCGTGGGCCAGACTCTAGAGGCGGCCCAGTGGGGTGTCAAACAGGGAGCGGCCGGTTCGGACCGGCTCGACGTGCTTGAGTGGTCGCTTTCCCTCAGATGCTCACGGAGGGAACGTCTCTCGGGATCCGTCGCCGTTCCACCGGCATCTGGGCCTGACCTTGGGATGCTCGCGAGCTCGCAGTGAGCGTCACCTCGGACGAATGCCGGTCTGTGGCCGGCGATGAGGATGTCCTCTCCGACGAACCGCCCGTGTCACGGGAGTATGACGGGGATCTGGGTATCAGAACGGGATAGGGCCCGTGTCACGGGAATACGACGCGCACCCCGCGGCGCCTGGTCGGGTCGCCGGGTCGGGTCGCCGGGTCGGATCGCCGTAGCACGCTGCGCCTGGCGGTCCGACCCCTCCCTAGTTGGCACCGCTTCGGACGGCGATGGCCTCGACCTCCACGCGGGCGCCCTTGGGCAGCGCCGCCACGGCGAAGGTCGAGCGCGCCGGCGGCGGGTCGGGAAAGAAGTCGGCATAGACCGCGTTGAAGGGCGCGAAGTCACCGATATCGAGGAGGAAGACGGTGGTCTTGACTACGTCCGCGTAGGACACGCCGGCCGCATCGAGGACCGCTCCAAGGTTGCGCAGCGCCCGCTGCGACTCGGCCTTGATGCCGCCTGGCACCAGCTCGCCGCTGGCTGGGTCGATGCCCACCTGTCCGGAACAGAAGATCTGGCCGCCCGTATCGATGGCCTGACTGTACGGGCCGAGGGCCGCCGGTGCGCCCGTGGTGGCGATGCGTCGCTTGGTCACGGATACCTCCAGCGCGGATCTGGGCCGATGGTGTCGCAGGCGAAGATGGTCGCTCCTGCCAGCGGATCGGGCAGAGCGGCGAGGAGACCTCGTCCGGCCACAGCCGCCTCGTGCGCCGAAGCATACAGACCCACCAGGCTGGCGCCCGAGCCGCTCATCAGCACGCGTTGCCCGAGACTCGCCTCCAGCTCGCTTCGCAGCCGGGCCAGGTCCGGTTCGAGCGCAAGCGCGGCAGGCCAGAGATCGTTGGCGGTCGCCAAACGATCGCTCCAGGCCGCCAGACCGTGTCCGTCGAGACCGCGGCGCATCGCCTGGGCGAGGAGGGCGACCGTCTCGGCCGCGCCCGACGCGGACCGGTCAAGTCGGTCGTAGGCGCGGAACGCCTCGACAGTGGACAGCTGGAGCGGTGGCGTCACGATCAGCAGGCCGGCCCCTCCCCGGACGTCCGCCAACGGTTCCAGGTGCTCGCCGATGCCCTCGACCAGCGCCGCGGCATGGTCGCCCATGAAGAACGGTACGTCAGCACCGAGCGCCAGCGACAGGGCTCCCTCCCGCTCCGGTGAGAGGGCGAGTTCCCAGATGCCTGCGGCGAGGCTCAGAGCTGCCGCCGCGTCAGCGCTCCCCCCGCCCATGCCCGCCGCCAGCGGGATCCGTTTCTCCAGCTCCAGGTCCAGTGGCGGCAGCGATCGTTCGGCCTCGGCCCGCAGAAGCCGGACCGCGCGCAGGACCAGATTGTCTGGCACGGTCAGGTCGTCAGCACCGCTGATGCGCAGGCGATCGCCGCGGAGTGTGGACTCCGCCGGCCGCACCGAGAGACGGTCTGACAGCCCCACACGCAGGAACACCGAAGACAGCTCATGGTACCCGTCCGCCCGGCGACCGGTCACGGCGAGGGCCAGGTTCACCTTGGCTCGGGGCCGTGCCTCGAGGCGCATCACCCCGGGCAGGCCTGGCTCAAGGCAGCGGCCCCATGGCCACCGCAAGAGCCAGCCACTCGTCCACCGACACGGTCTGCGGCCGGCGGTCGGGCGCGATGCCGACGGTGGCCAGCGCCGCAGTGATGCGCTCCCGGCCCGCCAGCGGCAGCTGACGAAGGAGCACGTTGTGGATCATCTTGCGCCGCTCACGGAAACCCGCCTGGACCAGCCGCCACAGCTCCTCTTCCTCGACTTGCCCGAGCCGGCGCGGTCGCACCCTGCCGACCACCACGGCCGACTCCACCTGGGGCGCCGGCTCGAAGGCGGAAGCGGGCACGGTTCGTAGCAGCGACACGTCCGCGTGGTACTGGACGAACACGGACAGGTAGCTCAGGGCGCCAGGCGGGGAGGTGATGCGCTCCGCGACCTCCCGCTGGAGCATCAGCACGAAGCGTTCCGGACGCGGTTCCTGGCCCAGGGCCTGGTGCAGGACGGGGCTCGTGATGTGGTACGGCAGATTGGCCACCAGGTCATAGGGTCGCTCGACGAGGCTGGCCACGTCGGCATCAAGGACGTCGGTCTCCGTGAGCACGAAGCGAGGATCGGACCCGAACCGCTCCCGCAGGTGTCCCGCCAGGCGACGATCCACCTCCACCGCGCTGACGCGCGCCGCGCCTGCGGACAGCAGGGCCCCGGTGAGGATGCCGATGCCGGGACCGATCTCCAGGATCGATCGACCCTGTGGAGCGGACACCTCCACGATCGCCTCCAGCACCTCGCTGTCCACCAGGTGGTTCTGGCTGTAGCGCTTCGTGGCGCCCAGGCCGTGGCGACGCAGGTAGCGCTCGACGCCCTCCGCCCCCAGGTAACGCGCGTCCAGGACGTCCGCTCCCGGGTCCGGCGCCTCCGGAGCGGGCGCCCGGTCAGCCTCGGGCATCAGACCGCCAGCTTCAAGGAAGGTCGAGCATCCAGCTGGGAGCCCGCGCGTGCTCCGGAGCGCAGACGATGCCAGGCGGCCGCACCGATCATCGCGGCGTTGTCGGTACACAGCGCGGGCCGTGGCACCACCAGTGGGATGCCGCGTGCCGCGGCACCCTGGGCCAAGCGCTCACGCAGCACGGCGTTGGCCGCGACGCCGCCGCCGAGCACGATGCTGCGCGCCCCGCTCCGCTCTGCCGCGCGCAGGGTCTTGGTGGCCAGCACCTCCACGACCGAGTCCTGGAAGGCCCAGGCCAGCTCGGCCACGGCCTCCCGCGGCAAGCGGCTGCCATCCGGCTCGCCGCGCTCACTCTCGGGCTGACCCAGAGCTTCGCTGACAGCCCGACGCGCGGCGGTCTTGAGACCGCTGAAGCTGAAATCGTCGCTGTCGCCCAGCCAGGCCCTGGGGAAGCGACGGTCGTGAGCGGTGGCTCCCGATGCTGCGCGCATGATGGCCGGTCCGCCGGGATACGGCAGGCCCAGTAGACGTCCCACCTTGTCGAAGGCCTCGCCTGCGGCGTCATCGACAGTCTGGCCGAGCAGCCGGTACCGCAGGTGGTCATGCATCTCCACCAGGAACGTGTGGCCGCCGCTGACGACCATGGCCACCAGCGGGAACTCGGGCATGGATCGCACGGGGTCCTCCGGATCGTGCAACCAGGCGGCGTAGATGTGACCCTCCAGATGGTTGACGGGCACCAGCGGCAGGTCCGTGACCCAGGCCAGGGTCTTGGCCATGGTGATCCCCACGAGCAGCGAGCCGGCCAGGCCCGGGCCCTCCGTGACGGCGATGGCGTCCAGGTCCGACCAGCGCTCGATGCCGGCTCGGAAGCGCGCTTCCTCGAGCACCGGCAGCATCCAGCGCAGATGCGCCCGCGCGGCCACCTCCGGGACGATGCCGCCCGTATCGGCGTGGAGCGCCACCTGGCTGGCGACGACGTTGCCCAGGATCCGGCTCCCGGCCTCCACGACGGCGACCGCCGTCTCATCGCAGGAGGTCTCGATGGCCAGGATGCCGCTGCTCACAGCGCGGGCTCGGCTGGGTCTTGATCGCGCTCGAGGTCCTGTGCTGACGGAAGCGACCCGTAGTGGCTGGCCAGCACCCTCAGCCGATCCTGCATCTCCCGAGAGTCGAGGCGGTCCGTGGTCATGATCAGCGCGTCCTCGCCGTTGTCCGAGTAGTAGCGCGGACGGATGCCCACGGGGCGGAAACCGAAGCGCGCATAGAGGCCACGCGCGGCCTCGTTGGAGAGACGCACCTCCAGGGTCGCCACGGACGCGCCCACGTCATGCGCGACACGCAGCATCTCCCGCAGGAGGAAGCCGCCGATGCCTTGCCGGCGCCACGATGGCAGCACCGCGAAGGTGGTCACGTGCGCCTCGTCGACCATGAGCCAGATGCCACCGTAGGCCACGGTCTCGCCACCCGCCTTGACCAGCAGATATCGCGCCAGGCGGTTCATCTCCAGCTCCTGGCGAAAGGCGTAGGCAGGCCAGGGCACTGGGAATGAGGCGCGCTCGATCTCGTGGACATCGGCGATGTCCGCCACGGTCATGGCGCGCACCCGCAGCGCTACCGGAGGTCGGGCGACCACGTCTCACCAGCTGTCGCCGCGATGCCTCGCGGCAGAGCGACGTACTCCGGCACGAGGCTAGGCGGGTCCGAGCGCTCACCCGTCGAGAGACGCTCGCCACCCAGAGCGAGAAGCGCCTCGGCCAGTCCGTCGAGGGCGGCCTGTCCCCACGCCGCTGCTTCCGGGCCGAGGGAGGTCGAGGACGCCTCCACGCTCACGACCGGCTGGCTGCCCACAGCCTCGGATAGTGAGGCGCCCGGCGTGAGGAGCTGCACCGGACCGCTCAGACGTGCCGCACCAGCCGGATCCTCCACATGGGCGAGATAGTGGTCCCGAGCACCCGCGGCCAGGACCACCTGGATCGAGTCGTCGATGCCCTCGGTCTGCTTCCCGCGGCCGGCCCCCTGCGAGTGCCGCGCTGCGGCGCGGGCCAGCGCCTCGACGGTGGGTATGCCGAGCAGCGGGATGGTGAGCGCATAGGCCAGGGTCTTGGCCGTGGCCAGCCCGATACGCAGGCCGGTGAAGCTGCCGGGACCGGTGCCCACCACGATGCCGCGCAGCGAACCGCGTCCGAGGCCGGCCTCGGCGAGCAGCGCCGCGACCAGGCCGAGCAGATCAGCCGCCTCTCGGTCCACGCTGCGCAGACCGCGGAGGCCACTCTCGTCGCCCAGCGCCACGGAGGTGCGCCGCGTGGCGGTGTCGATGGCCAGCAACGGACCGACGTACGCGGTCATGAGCCGCCACCGGCGCCGCCCCGGGCCGCCCACGCCGCCGCCTTCAAGAGGTAGCGGGCGTGGCGCTCCGGATCGGCCGTGGATATCTCGATCCGGCGCTCCTCATCGGGACCTACCACGAAACGCACGGCGAGCCGGTCCGGATCCAGGCCCGGCTCAAGGCGATCGGCCCATTCGGTCAGCGTGATGCCGGCCTCCTGGCGCTCGTCCAGGAGGCCGCCCGCCAGGGCCTCCGCGGCCCCGCCCAGCCGATAGAGATCCTGATGGAAGAGGGACAGCCGCCCGGCGTACTCGGCCATCAGCGTGAAGCTCGGACTGTTCACCACGTCGGCGATGCCCAGGCCCCGGGCGAAGCCCTTGGCGAACTGCGTCTTGCCCGCACCCAACGGCCCGATGAGCGCGATGCGGTCGCCTGCCGCGGCCACGCCGGCCAGCTCGGCGGCGAGCTGACGCGTCTCGTCGGCGCTGGCCGTGCCGACCGACACGGCGCGAGCCTGCGTGGTCACGAGACGGGCGGCAGGCTCAGGCGTCGAAGCCGGGTTCTTCGTCGATCTCCTCGAGCCGCTCGATCAGTCGCTCGATGCCCGCCTCGTCGGCGAGCACGCGCTGAAGCTCCGCCATGTCGCCGCCGAAGAGGTCGCGCAACACGGGGTCGAAGAAGAGCATCGCCTGGCTGCCCAGCGGTCGGTACGGGCGGCTGGCCTCCAGGAACATCACGGCGGACCCGGTCAGTCCGCGCACCTGGATCTCGCGGGCGACGAACTCGACGACCTCTTCGCGCAGCTCGGGCTCCAGCCCCCGGGAACCTGTCATGAACGCACGTCCAGCCTCATTCAGCCCACCCTTCATCATCTTCTCGTCGCGATCGGAAGCCGTCCCGCTCGGGCCGGCGGGCCGCTCGGACCTGGGGGTCCGCCTTGACCAGGACCTCGCCGACGGACGTTCGGATGCCCGTTACCTCTCGGCCGGAATGGTACACCCGGGGCAGGCGGTGGGCCATACCGACGAGCACCTCCCAGGCGATGGTGTCGCGTCGTAGCGCCAGTTCCCTGGCGCTGAGGCACGCCTCGCCTTGGCTACCCAGCAGCACGAACTCATCCTCCAGGCCGACGCCCGGCACGTCGGTCACGTCCACCGCCAGGGCGTCCATGGCGATGGTGCCCGCCAAGGGCACGCGCCGGCCCTGGACCAGCGCAGACGCGCCGGGCTGGTAACCGCGGATCCAGCCGTCACCGTACCCCACGGGCAGCGTGGCGATGCGCGAGGGACGCTCGGCGCGCCATCGCCCACCGTACCCCACGGCCGTGCCGGTAGGCACCTCCAGGATGCGCAGCGCGCGCGCCTTGAGGGTCATGGCCGGACGCAGGGCCGAGGCCGCGCCCCGGGCAGCCGCGCTGATCGGCAGCTCGTCCGCGAGCTCCCCGTAGAGGCATAGGCCTGGCCGCACCATGCCGTGATGAGGGCTGGTGCCGGCGAACAGACCGCCGCTCGCCGCGAGATGCACCGACGGTGGCGGGATGCCCGCCGCCCGCAGGGCCTCCGCCGCGGCCAGCAGTACGCGCTCCTGTTCCGCCGACGTGTCGGGTCTCTCCGCGCTGGCCAGGTGCGACCAGATCCCGGCCAGCCTCGCGCCCAGCGTGTCACTGATCGCCCCGGCCACGTCCGCGACCCCCTCGAGGATGATGCCGGCGCGCGTGAGGCCGGTCTCCACCTCCAGGTGAAGCGCCAGTCCACGGCTGCCGGCCGAAGCAGCCTCGGGTGCGCGACGCCAGGCGGCGAGGATGCCCAGAGCCGAATGAGGATCCGCGGCGACCAGCTCGAAGCCCTCGGCCACCGCCATCCGCACCTCCGCGGCGGGGATCGCGAAGAGGATCAGCACCGGCGCGCGGACGCCGGCCCGGCGCAGCGCCAACGCCTCGTCGAGCGTGGCCACGCACAGCCGCGTGGCACCGGCCGCCGCAAACGTTCGCGCCGCCACCTCCAGCCCGTGCCCGTACCCATCGGCCTTCACGACCGCGGACACCTCCACGTCCGGACCGACCAGTCCCCGGACGGCCCGCAGGTTGTCCGTGAGGGCGTCCTGGTCGATCTCCAGCCAGGCGCTGCGGGGCAGCCCGGGCAGGCCCGCGCGGCGCAGCCGCTCGTCGACCGACGGACGGACCGGATCGTCCATCAGGCGGAGCGCGATCGCTCGCCGAAGCCCAGGCGCCGATCGCCCCGCCCGCCGCCCGTGGCCCGGCCCAGATCGTGCCGGGCACGTGCGATGAGAAGCGGCAGGTCCGAGGCCATGAGGCCGGCGTCGCCCAGTCGCTCGCTGGCGCGCTCGGCGGCCACGCCATGGAGGTAGACGCCCAGGCGAGCCGCATCCCAGGGCTCCAGCCCCTGGGCCAGCAGCGCTGCTATGGTCCCGGCCAGGACATCGCCCGTGCCGGCGCTGGCCAGGGCCGGGTTCTCGAACGGTGCCCGTGCCACGCGCCCATCTCCCGCGGCGATGACGGTGCCGGCACCCTTCAGCACGACCACCCGACCCCAGCGCCTGGCGGCCGCGTCGACCCGCGCCGCCCGCTCGTGATCAGCCGGGCCGACCGGCGATCCGTCGAGTCGCGCGAACTCACCAGGATGCGGCGTCAGGACAGCGCGTCGGACCACGGCGGTCCACCATTCGCCTGCGGCGGCAAGGACGTTGAGAGCCTCCGCGTCGACCACCGCCGGGGCGCCGTCCTCGCGAAGGAGAGCCATTACCAACGCCGCGGTGGCCTCGCCTGGCCGCAGCCCGGGCCCCAGGAGCAGTGCGTCGGGGGAGCGGCCTAGGATGGCCTGCGCGGCGGCCCGTGGCTCGACCTCCCAGAGGACCCGCTCGGGCAGACCCATGGTCACCGCCTCGGGCACCCGACCTGCCGCCAGCGGCTGGAGGGAGGCAGGCAGCGCCAGGCACACCAGGCCGCTCCCCGCACGGACGGCCGCTTCGGTGGCCAGGAGCGCCGCCCCCAGGTGGTCGATCGAGCCCGCGACGATGATGAGGGTGCCATGGCTGCCCTTGTGGGAGCGCCCATCCCGGTGTGGCACGAGCGGCGCTACCGTCCGGTCGTCCAGCCGCGCCACCTCCGGCGACGCCTCTGTGCTCATCTCCGCGGCCTATCGGGTACGGCTTGCGAAGCCTCTCCGGCGCGGGTGACCTCCTCGTCGGCCCGAATCCGTTCCAGTCGCGCCAGGATCCCTCGCTCGCGATCGTCCAGGCGGGCCTCCATGTCGACCGGAAAGACGAAGCTGCCGCCAGCCGTGCGGATGCCCGATGCGATGGCCACGGCGTAGTCCCGCTCGTGGCTGATGGAGACCGCGATCCGCGTCATGCCCAGTTGCTCGGCACGGCGTAGCGCACGATCATGGAGTCGCACGGTGGGCTGGCCCGTGGGCAGGCGCACGATCTCGATCTCTCGCCAGCCCACGCCCCGAACGCCCAGGCCCAGCACCTTGCTCACCGCCTCCTTGGCTGCCCAGCGGCCGGCCAGCGTCTCGGGCCGGCCACGAACGTAGCGGTACTCGTCGTCAGTCAGGATGCGCCGCTGGAACCGCTCACCGAAACGCCCGAGCGCAGAGGCGATGCGTTCGACCTTGATGATGTCGATGCCCAGCTCGGTCGTGCCCTCGGGCACCGGGACCCCGGGCGCGGGGATGCCCGCGTTCACGGGTGGCTACTCGACCGTGACCGACTTGGCTAGGTTGCGGGGCTGATCGACGTCCGTACCGCGCACCACTGCCATGTGATAGGCGAACAACTGCAGCGGGATCGCCGCCAGCGCGGGGCTGAGCGCCTCCAGGGTGTCAGGGACCCACAGGATGTCGTCGGCCAGGCCGAGCATCGCGTCATCTCCCTGCGTGGCGACGGCCAGGACCCTGGCGTCGCGCGCACGACCCTCCATCACGTTGCTGATCAGCTTCTCCTGGAGCGAGGAGCGCGTGGCGATGGCCACCAGCGGGACCTCCGCATCGAGCAGCGAGATGGGCCCGTGCTTCAGCTCTCCGGCGGCATAGCCCTCAGCGTGGACGTAGGAGACCTCCTTGAGCTTAAGCGCACCCTCCAAGGCCACGGGATAGGTTACGCCACGGCCAACGAACATGAAACCGCGCGAGTTCATATAGCGGCGCGCCAGTTCCCGGGCGTGGCTGCCCATGGCCAGCGCCTGCTCTGCCTTGTCGGGCAGCTCACGCAGTGCGCTCACCAGCTCGCGCTCCTTCGCGACGTCGAGCACGCCGCGCGCCTTGGCCACGGCCGCGGCCAGGATGATCAGCGTGGTGACCTGCGTGGCGAAGGTCTTGGTGGCGACCACGGCGATCTCCGGCCCGGCCTGGAGGAACATCACTGCGTCGGCCTCCCGCGTGATGGCCGAACCTACCGTGTTGGTGACCGCGATGAGCGGGCAGCCCCGCTCGCGGGCGAGACGTGCGGGAGCGATGGTGTCGGCGGTCTCACCGGACTGCGTGACGGCCACGACCAACGTCCGGTCGTCCAGCGGCGGCGGGCTGTAACGGAACTCCGAGCCGATGTTCCAGCGCGCCGGCAGGTCCGTCCACTCCTGGAACACGTAGGCGGCCACAGCGGCGGCATAGTTGGCGCTGCCACAGGCCACGAACTCCACACGCTCGGCGCGGACGATGGCGTCCATCACCGGCAGCAGCTCATCGGCCCGGATCTCGTCGCCATGGAGGCGCCCGGTGATCGAGGCGCGGATAGCCTGGGGCTGCTCGTGCATCTCCTTGAGCATGAAGTGCTCGAAGCCGCCCTTCTCGGCAGCCTCCAGGGTCCAATCGATATCGCTCACCACGCGCTCGCGCGCCGAGCCGTCCACGCCCGTGATGCTGATCGACGTCGCGTCCAGATCGGCCACGTCGCCTTCCTCCAGGAAGATGACCCGCCGGGTGTGGGCCAGCACCGCCGCCACGTCCGAGGCCAGGAAGTTCTCCCCGTCGCCCACACCCACGATGAGCGGCACGTTCATGCGTGCGCCAACGAGGCGCCCCGGCTCGCCCTTGTGCAGGACCGCCACGGCGTAGGCGCCATGGGCCTGGCGCAGGGCGGCTCGGACGGCCTCGGCGATGTCCCCCGCGTAGGCCTCCTCCACCATGTGGGCCAGCGCCTCCGTATCGGTGTCCGACTCCAGTCGATGTCCGCGGGCGGCCAGTCCGCTGCGCAGCTCCTGGAAGTTCTCGATGATGCCGTTGTGGATGACGGTGATCTCGCCGGTGCAGTCCGCGTGGGGATGCGCGTTGAGATCGTTGGGCCGGCCGTGCGTCGCCCAGCGCGTATGCGCCAGCCCCACAGCGGCCGACGGCGTGGCATCCAGCAGGGCCGTACGCAGATTGGCCAGCTTGCCGGCGCGCTTCTCCACGAACATCTCACCCGACGGGGTGACCAGGGCGATGCCCGCCGAGTCGTAGCCGCGGTACTCCAGGCGCGCCAGACCCTCCAGAAGGATGGGCGCCGCCTCACGCGGTCCGATATAGCCCACGATGCCGCACATCCGCCCGTCCTGCCTCCCTCACGACCGCACCGGTGCAGCGCGGCCGCCTAGTTTAGTCGCTCGCTGGCGAGACTCCCGAGGGCGTCGACCAGGGCCGTGACGCGTTCCGCATCGTCGCCCTCGATCATGATCCGCAGGGCCGGCTCAGTGCCCGACGGTCGGACGACCACCCGGCCCCGACCGGCCAGCTCGGTCTCCGCCGCATGTACCGCGTCGGCAAGCGCCCGATCGGCCTCCCAGCCCTCCTTGTGACGAACAGCGATGGTCCGTTGCTGCTGGGGGAACAGTGGCACCCGCGCCGCCAGCTCCGAGAGCGTCAGCCCGCTGCGCGACAGGATGGAGAGCACTTCCAGAGCCGTGACTATGCCGTCGCCGCTACGCGTGTGCTCCATCACGATGACGTGCCCGCTCTTCTCTCCGCCGAGGCCTGCGCCGGACACGACCATGGCGTCGTGGATGTGCTTATCCCCCACGGGGGTTCGCACCACGCGGCCGCCGGCCCCCTCGATGGCGGACACCAGGCCACCGTTGGAAAGGATGCTGACCACCACCGTGGACTCCGCCAGCGCGCCTCGTGCCAGGCGATCGAGCGCGATGATGCCGATGAGCTGGTCGCCGTCCACGACCTCGCCGCGCTCATCGATGGCTACGCAACGGTCGGCGTCGCCGTCGAGGCAGAAGCCCACGTCAGCCCCATCGTCGCGCACGAGCGCAGCCAGTGCGCCCGGCGCGGTGGCCCCGCAGGCGAGGTTGATGTTGGTGCCGTCGGGCTGGTCGAAGTGGACATCCACCGAGGCGCCTGTGGCGGCCAGGATCCGCGGCGCCACGCTGCCGCCCGACCCGTTGGCACAGTCCAGTGCGACCCGCAGTCGGCTGCTCACGGCACGCGCCAATCCCAGCCGATGATCGACGTAAGCGGCCAGGCGGTGGTGCGCGTCGACCGCCTGGCCGATGCCGGCATTGGGCGGACTGGCCAGCTCCTCGGCGCGCCAGATGAGCGCTTCCAGCTCGTCCTCGTCCCGGTCGTCCAGTTTCAGGCCGCGCCCGTCCAGCACCTTGAGCCCGTTATCCTCGGCCGGATTGTGTGAGGCGGAGACCATGATGCCCGCCCCGAAGGCGCCCGAACCGGCCACCAGGGCCAGCGCCGGCGTGGGACAGACACCCAGGCGATGGACATCCGCGCCGGCCGACGTGCCGCCGGCCACGAGGGCCGCTACCAGCATGTCGCCGGAGCGGCGCGTGTCCTGGCCCACGACCATCGCGCCGCGTCCGTCCAGGAGTCGGACGGCGGCCGCGCGGCCCAGCGCGTAGGCCAGCGTGGGCCGCAGGTCGACATTCGCCACGCCGCGGATGCCGTCCGTGCCGAAGAGTCGCGGCATCAGGCGAGTCGTGTCATCAGGGCGTGGGCGCAGGCGCGGCCGACGGCAGGACCCCGCTCGGAAGGGCCTCCGACGACGTCTCCGGCACCGGTGACGAGGCGGGGGCCGGCGAGACCATCAGCGCCGGCGCCTCGCTGATGATCACCACGACCGATCCCGGCTCGACCGCCTCCACCTCCGTGCCCGGCGGAGGCTCGATGTCGACCGGCACCTCGTGCCGTCCCGGCTCGAGCCCCGCCACAGAAGCGGTCCCCAGCAGCGATCCGACGTCGAGTCCGCGGAGCACGGGCAGCGTGCCGGAAAGGGTCACCAGCACAGACGAGGGAGAGACCGTGTAGGCCAGATCCGGCTCGGTCGAGGCCAACCTCAGGCCGGCCTGGAAGATCTGTGCGCCCTCGTCCGGCACGATCTCCAGGAGCACGCTGACGGTCTCCGTGCCGCTGGCGTTGACCCGCGGCGGAAGGTCGAGCGCGGCCTCGACCTCGACGAGGCCGGTCCGCCCGCTGACATCGATGGGCTCCGTGGCCACCAGGCCCAGCGTGGCGACGTCCGTTTCGGCACCACTGACGGTCACCGACTTGGGCTCGACCTGGATGGACCCCAGCACGTAGCCCGGCGCCATGTCGCCCTCGATCAGCGGCCTTACGGGCAGCGTGGCCGTCTCGATGCTGGGCGCGACGGAGATCCTGACGCGGACACGCTCGGGAGTCACCTGCACGCCGGGCACGAGGTTGCCCGAGTCGTCCAGCAGCTCGACCTCCACCTCCTCGTCGATGTTGATGGCGCTGCCGTCGATACCCACGCGGGCCACTGCGGAGCGCACGCTCCTCACCCGGGAACTGCCTCCACTCAGTGTCACGCTCGGGGGCTGGACCTGGGGCGGCCCCACGTCCAGCCGGTCGGGGATGATGCCTTCATCGACCGTCACGGGGATCTCACGGGTGACCAGCGGATCGATCAGGATCTCCACGGACTCGGGCTCGTAGTCCACGATCTCCACGGCCGGGTCGACCGCCTCCACCTGGACCGTCAGACGGACCGACTCACCTCCGGGCTGCGGTTCGATGCCACTCAGGTCGACGTAGGCGCGAAACGACCCGTTGGTCAGCCGCCGGGCGACCTCGATGGGGGCCCGGTAACGGATCCCGCTGACTTCCACGGGGACGGCGCCGACAGCCGCGTTGGGGGGCGGGTCGATCGTCTCGATGCGCACCTGTCCTCCCCAGGTGAGGGTGCTTTCCGATAGCACCAAGCCGCCGTAGAGGATCGTGGCCAGGGCCACGGCACCGAGCTTCAAGGGCCAGTTGCGCAGGAAGAAGCTGACCAGGCGCCTCATTCCAAGTGACTCGCCGGTCCCCCGGATGCGGGCGACGCTGCCGTCGGACGTGGCGTCCCTGCGGGCCCACCCGCCGACTGCCCGCCGGACCCGGCCTCACCGGCGATGCGAGCCGCAGCGGCTCGTCGCGAGCGGAGGCGGCGGAGCCGAGAGCCCCGATCCCAGGACCCGCGACCGACCGCGCGCGAAACGGCCGCCCGTCCCAGACCGTCAGTGGACCGCAGCAGGGCGGTCAGCGCATTGCGCAGTCGCTCCTCATCCATGTTGCGCAGGATGCGCCCTCGTTCGACCAGGCTGACCGAGCCCGACTCCTCACTGACCACGATGGCCAGGGCGTCGGTCTGCTCCGTGATGCCGATCGCCGCTCGATGCCGGGTCCCGAATCGCTCCCGGTGGACCGATGTCTCCGACAGGGGCAGCACCACGCCGGCCGCCACGATCCGTTCACCGCGGACGATCACCGCCCCGTCGTGCAGGGCGGCATGAGGCGTGAAGATCGAGTGGAGCAGTTCCGGGGAGAGATCGGCGTGGACCATCACGCCTGCCTCGGCGGTGTCCTGGAGGCCGGTCTCGCGCTCCACCACGATGAGCGCGCCGATGCGCCCGGCGGCGAGTGTCACGGCTGTACGGGCGAGCACGGCGGGGACTCGCTGGGAATCGCGCTGATGAGCGTTGCCGAAGACCCAGCCCAGGGACCCGACACGACCGATGCGCTCCAGGGCACGTCGCAGCTCGGGCTGGAAGATGACCACCAGGGCCAGGAGGCCGACCACGGCGCCGGTCTCCATGATGCCCGAGAGCAGTCGCAGCTCCAAGGCCTGAGCGGCGACATAGACCACCAGCAGCAGGATGGCCCCCACGACCAGCCGCACCGCGCGCGTACCCTGGATGAGGCTGAACAGCCCGTAGATCAGGAGGGCCGTCAGTCCTATGTCGAGGAGCGCGGTGGGCTGGATCTGGATCCTCTCGACCAGGTCCAGCAGCTGGTCGATCACTGCCCGATCGTAGCACGCAGGTCAGGCTCAGGCGGACGTGCCGGAAGCCGTCAGCCGCCCGCCGCGGCTCCCGAGGCGCCGGGTCCGCGCGCGGCGTCGGCGATGGCCGCCAAACGCGGATCCAGCTCCCGCTGCGCGGCGCATGGCCAGATGGACCGCCGGCGAGCCGGGCGCGAGGGCCAGCGCCCGCTGACAGGCGTCCGAGGCGGCGTCGAGCTCCGATCGAGCGAGGTAGAGATCCGCCGCTGCCACGAACCTGTCGACCGCAGTGGCCTTGCCGCCCGATCCCTGAGCTTCGGCGGACTCGAGCAGCGCTTCCGGCCCAGCGCCTCGGGCCGCCTCGTCCGCGGCGGTAGCAGCATCCGAGCGCCGGCGAGCGACCAGCTCGGCGATGGCGGTGGCCTGAGCGGTGGCCGCGGCCGCCTCCGCCGGTCGCCCCAGGGCACTCAGGGCGGAGGCTCGACCGGCATGGCCGGCGGGGTCCTCGGGTGCCCGCGTTACGGCGCGCTCGTAGGCGCTCAAGGCATCATCGGCGCGACCCAGCTGGAGCAGCACGGAGCCTACGCTGAGGTGCGGCAGAGCGCGGTGATCGGCCAGTGCGGCCGCTTCCGTGTACCGCTCGAGAGCATCCTGGGGCCGGCCGCGCAGCAGCGCCAGGTGACCCTGCTTGAGGGCCTCCTTGTAACGCTCGAAGACCGGGTCGCTCAAGGCCGTCGCACGGCGCCGATCATCAGCGCTTGGTGTACTGCGGCGCCTTACGGGCTCGCTTCAGGCCGAACTTCTTGCGCTCCTTCATGCGCGGATCGCGCGTCAGATAACCCGATTGGCGGAGGGCCAGACGCGCCGCGTCCGGGTCGGACTGGAGCAGAGCGCGCGCGATGCCGTGGCGGATGGCGCCGGCCTGCCCCTGATAGCCGCCGCCCTCGACCTTGACCAGCGCGTTGTAGCGACCCTCCGTGCCGGTGACCCGGAAGGGCATCATGATCTCGCCCAGGTTCACGGCATTGCCGAAATGGTCTTCGATGGTCCGGCCGTTCACCACGACCTCACCGTCGCCGGCCATCAGGCGCACCCGCGCGATGCTCGTCTTGCGCCGCCCGGTGCCATAGAAGAAGGCATTCGTGATCATCGAACCAACGCTCCCGTCTCGGGCAACGGCTCTGGCCGCTGCGCATCGTGCGGGTGATCGGGGCCCGCGTAGATCTTGAGCTTGCGCGATTGCTGGACACCCAGGGTCGTGCGCGGCAGCATGCCCTTCACCGCGCGACGGATGACCTCTTCCGGTCGCCGGGCGAGCAGGTCGCCCAACGTCTCCTGACGGAAACCGCCGGGGTAGCCACTGTGGCGAGCGTAGACCTTGGTCTCACGCTTGTCGCGGGAGACGGAGATCTTGCCGGCGTTGAGCACGATCACGTGGTCGCCGGTGTCCATGTGCGTGGCATAGCCCGGCTTGTGCTTGCCGGCCAGCACGCGCGCGATGCGCGAGGCAAGACG
>JACCQX010000080.1 GCA_013813905.1 Chloroflexota bacterium | reverse complement strand
TCTACACCTGGGTGGTGACCATCTACCTGCTCACGGCCACCATCACGGGGCCGGTCTACGGCAAGCTCTCCGACCAGTTCGGGCGCCGGCCGCTGCTGACCATCGGCGTGGGTCTCTTCCTGGTCGGTTCCTTCCTCTCGGGCCTGTCGGGCGACATGTTCCAGCTCATCCTCTTCCGCGGTATCCAGGGACTGGGCGCGGGAGCCATCTTCCCCATCGCCCTGGCGGTCATCGGCGACCTCTTCACACCGCAGGAACGTGGCCGATACCAGGGGCTCTTCGGCGCGGTGTTCGGCCTCTCCGCGCTCATCGGGCCGGCCCTGGGCGGCCTGCTGACTGACACCATCGGCTGGCACTGGGTCTTCTTCGTCAACCTGCCCATCGGCGCCGTGGCCATGGCCATCATCTGGCGCTTGCTGCCGGGTGGCCGGCCGGACGGCGTCAGCCGCCGGATCGACTACGCGGGCGTGTTCCTCTTCTCGGCCGCATTGATCCCCATCCTGGTGGGCCTGACCAACAAGCAGACGCTCGACTGGCTCGACCCGTGGGTGGGCGGGCTGATCGGGCTGGGTCTGGCCATCGGCCTCGTGTTCCTGTGGGTGGAGTCGCGGGCGGCAGAGCCCATCGTGCCCCTCAAGCTCTTCCGCGAACGAACCTACGCGGGCTCCATGGCGGCGGTCTTCCTGGCCTCCTTCGGATTCTTCGCGGCGATCATCTTCCTGCCGCGCTGGTTCCAGGTGGTCAACGGCTCGAGCGCGACGGAGTCCGGGTACCAGGTCCTGCCGCTGCTGGCCGGCCTCATCTTCAGCTCCATCGTCTCTGGCGCGCTGGTCAGCCGTACCGGTCGATACAAGGGCATCCTGCTGGGCGCGCTCATCTGCCTGGGCGGTGGGCTGTGGCTCACCACAGGCCTCCGCGCCGACACGCAGCTGCCCGTGCTGTGGGCCTGGATGTTCCTGACCGGCGTGGGCATCGGACCGACCCTGGCGGTCTACACCATCGTGGTCCAGAACGCGGTGCCCATCGACCGCCTGGGCGTGGCGACGAGCAACCTGACCTTCTTCCGCCAGGTAGGCGGCACCGTGGGACTGGCCATCGCAGGCACGATCTTCGGCACGACGCTCAGCGCGGAGGCGCCCCGTCAGCTGCAGGGCCGCTTGCTCGAGGCAGGCCTGCCGCCCGACCGCGTCGCGGCGCTTTCGGAGCTGGCTGCCGGGCGGAACCTGGACCAGGACGATCTGGCGGGGGTGGGCGACCTCGGCGCACGCATCCTGGCGGCGGTCCCAGAAGCGGTCCGGTCGATGGTGGAGCCCTTCCTGCCGGCCGTGGTCGAGGCCATCCACCAGGCCTTCTCCCTCGCCGTGGCGGAGACATTCTGGCTGGGCGTGCTGGCCACCATCGCGGCCATCGGTGCCACGCTGGTCATCCGCGAGCAGCCGCTGCGTGGACGCGCGGAGATGCCCCAGCGTGCGGCTACCCTTACGGCGTGACGGAACCGCTGATCTGGCTGCTCACGTGACAGGACCAGGGATCCTGCCCATCCCGAGCGGCCTGCTGGCGCCGGGCGCTTCGGAGGCCCTCTTCGAGGCGGTCGCCTCCATCGACGAGGTGCCGCCCGGCCGGATGCTGCGGGTGACGCATGGTGATCTGGACCTGCTGCTCGTCCATACCGACCTGGGGCTGGTCGTGACGGACGACCGCTGCCCGCACATGGCAGCACCGCTGTCGGTCGGTGGCCTCGATGGTTGCGAGGTGGAGTGTCCGCTCCACAAGGGCCGTTTCGATCTGCGCACGGGCGCGGTGGTGCGCTTTCCCACGACCGGCGGACTCGACGCCGACGGCGTCTATCGGGCTCCCTGGTCGCCGCCGGGCGCGCCTGCCAAGCCGGAGCCGAGCGATGACAAGGCGCGGGCCAGGGCAGCCACGCGCGTGCGGCGCCTGCGCTACTACCCCGTGCGACTACGCGGCGCCACGATCGAGGTGGCCTTCCCGGCCTGACGGTGCGCGTCACTGCGCCACTTGTCGTGGCGAGGCGCGAACCGGGACACGACCCCGTCGTCGGCGTAGCGGTCGGCCACCATCAGGTCGAAGGCGTGGACCATGTCCTCCATGAGCGCGTAGCGGCCCGGGACATAGGCCCGTGAGCGGGTGCCCTGCTGCTGCAGCTCGCAGACGCGCCAGTCCTGGCGGTTGGTGAGGTCCCAGAAGTCGACCGCGTCGGAGGGGTCGAAGTCGGCCCGCGCCATCGTCTCGGGATGGAAGAGCCACTCGCACACCACCCGTGAGCGCTCCGCGTCCAGCGGCCAGACCTGGTGGGTCATGACGTAGTCGGGATGGAGGCTCAGCAGGAGGTTGGGCCAGAGCACGAAGTAGTAGATGCGGCGTTCATCCTCCGGGGAGAGGCCTGACAGCGGCGGCCGGCCGTGCGTCGCACCGTCGGTGGACATCGTGTCAGCGTCACCCACCAGCTCCATCCAGCCGCCCGCCCACGGGCCGTTCGACTCCAGGTTGCGACCCTGGTCATAGGGCGTCAATCGATTCAGCTGGGGATGGACACCGGGGCAGTGGTAGCACTCCGAGTAGTTCTCGGCGATGACCTTCCAGTTGGCGCCGACCTCGTACTCGATGCGTCTCGCTCGGCGAAGATCCTTCATCGCGAAGCGGGCCACGTGTCCGGGCAGGTCCGTCAACTGGTCGCTGAGTGAGGTCCCGCTCGGCTCGAGCGTCACGAAGATGAAGCCATCCCAGACCTGCAAGTCGACCGGGAGGAGGCCGTGGTCGTCCAGGGAGAAATCGATCAGGGCATCAGTGTGCTTGGCACGCCGCAGCCGGCCGTCGAGCTCGTAGGTCCAGGCATGGTACGGGCACTGGAAGCGGACCTGCTGACCGACCGGTTCCGTGACCAGCAGCGAACCGCGGTGACGGCACACGTTGTGAAAGGCACGCAGCTGCCCGTCACGCCCGCGCACCACGATCACGCCCTCCCCGGCGATGGTGGCCAGGAGATAGGTCCCCGCATCCGCGGCGTCCTCCTCGCGCCCGACGCATACCCAGGAGCGTGCAAACCACGCCTCCTGCTCGTAGGTGAAGACTTCCGGATCGTGGAAGACGCGCGGCGGCAGGAGGGACGCCTCATCGACCGGGCGGCGGACAGCTGCCACCTCGGCTGCCGAGACCGGAGAGCTGAGAGCACTCATCGACCATCCTCGGCCAGCCAGCGCCGCCAGGCCGGCTCGTCCGGTCCCGCCGACGCCCGCTCCCCCATGCGCACCAACGGTAGACGCACCAGGCGCGGGTCAAAGATCAGGCGGTCGGCGACCTCCGCTTCGTTCATGCGCAGGTTGGCGAGTCCCTGCTCCTGATAGAGCCGGCCCGACGTATCGAGCAGCGCCGCCGCTCCCAGCCGCTGGATGAAGCGCCGCAGCTCCGTGGGCGCCGGCGGACGGACGGCCACATCGACCAGGCTCACTTCCACGCGACGCTCCTTGAAGAAGCGCGACGCCCGCTGCGTCTCGCGCGAATCGCGCCGGCCGAAGATCTGGACACGCTGAGGGCGCTTCGAGGCTGACCCCCCGCCGTCAGGTGTCAGGTGCTCGCGCCGGCCTTCTTGCGCCCGCGGTTGGAGCGCCGCTCCGGCGTCATGAGACCCACCACGAACCCGTTGGGAGACTTCCTCACGGCGACTTCCTTGCCTGCCTCCTGGGCCGCCTTCAAGATGCGCTGGCGGACAGTTACCGGCTTCTCTTCCTTGCCCAGTCGTACTTCGAAGACGGTCTCCGGATCGCTCAACTGATCCATCAGTCGCGTGAACTGTCGCTGCTGCTGTTGGCGCTCGCGCTGAGCGGGTGTCAGCTCCTCGGCAGCGCCTCGAGTCGGGTTGGGCCGAGCCATGGCCGACGCGTCGACCTTCCTGATCTTGACCATGCTGATGTCCTCACTGGGGTCGAAGGGGACCGGCCTGGCACACGGTTCCGACCGGTTGATACGTCCCAGAGGATACGATATACGCCAAGCCGTGACGCTCTGGGGGGCGATGATTTTCGCGTCACTCGGATCGCGCCATCGGCAGCACCACGAGATGTGCGCAACCGCGACGGGCTTCGCGCTGCATCTTGTCGATAGGAGTGTCGCGTTGAACATCGGCATCATCACGCCTCAGGGCTGGACCGGCGAATTCAACGGCTGGGATCCGGCCCGTGCCTGGAGTCGCACCGTGGACGTGGCCCGACTGGCGGAGGCGCTGGGCTTCGAGTCCGTATGGCTGTATGACCATCTGCACACCGTTCCCCGCCCTACCGAGGAGATCACCTTCGAGTCGTTCACCTCTCTGACGGCCATCGCCGCGGCGACGGATCGCGTGCGTCTGGGGCACGTCGTCATCTGTACGGCGTTTCGCAATCCGGCCCTGCTGGCGAAGATGATCAGCACGATGGATGTCATCTCCGGAGGGCGTATGGAGGTGGGCATCGGCGCTGGCTGGAAACGCGACGAGTGGCTGGCCTACGGCTATGGCTTTCCCGACACGAAAGAGCGCCTGGCCACGCTGGCCGATCACCTGGAAGTCATCAAGCGGATGCTCGCTCCGGGAAGGGCGACGTACGCCGGTGAGCATGCCAGCGTAGGGGACGCGATCAACGTGCCCAAGCCGCTGCAGGAGCACCTGCCCATCATGGTCGGTGGCAACGGACCGAAGGTGACCTGGCGACTCGCCGCGCGACACGCAGATGAGCTCAACGTGGACGGCATGCGTCCGGACGATGTGGGCGCGGCGCTGCCCGTCATCCGCTCCCGCTGTGAGGAGATCGGGCGCGATCCGGACTCATTGGCCGTCTCCGCGCACGTCTGGTGGGAGGATTGGGCGATGAGCAGCCAGGAGCGCGTGGATCGTCTGGGCGCTTATCGGGAGCTGGGTGTATCGCGCGTCATCACCATGCTGCGCGAGACGGCCGAGAGCGACGAGGCTTTGGCCAAGTTCGCCGATGAATGCCGCGCCGCTGGTGCCACGCTAGAGGCGAGCACGGCGCTGGGCGCCTGAGCGCCGCTGATGCGCATCGCGACCTGGAACGTCAATTCCCTCAAGGTGCGCCTGCCGCGGGTGGAAGAGTGGCTCGCCCTGCGTGGACCCGATGTGCTGCTGATGCAGGAGACCAAGCTCGCCGATGAGGCCGCGCCGCTCCTTCCTTTGCGCATGGCTGGATATGACCTCGCTCATCACGGCGAAGGGCGCTGGAATGGCGTGGCCATCGCCAGCCGGGTGGGCATCGAGGACGTCAGCCTCGGCTTCGACGGCGAGGGACCGGCTGCCGACGGCGCCCGCTTCATCGCCGCGACCTGCGGCGGCGTCCGCGTCATCAGCGTCTACGCCCCCAACGGCCGCGCGCTGGGCACGCCGTTCTATGCCGCGAAGCTCGACTGGTACGAACGTCTGGCGGCGTGGCTATCCGGACACGCCGATCCTCGGGCCGATCTGGTGCTGGGCGGCGACCTAAACGTCGCTCCGGAGGATGCCGATGTCTACGACCCGCGGGTCTACATCGGCACGACCCACACCTCGGGACCGGAACGCGCCGCCTTCCGAGAGTTGCTCGACTGGGGTCTGGTCGACGCCTACCGCAGGCACCATCCGGAATCCGGTCGCTTCACCTGGTGGGATTACCGTGCCGGCAATTTCCACAAGGGTCTGGGCATGCGTATCGACCATCTGCTCGTCACGCGCTCGCTGGCCGAGCGAAGCACCGGCGCGGAGATAGACCGCGATGCGCGCAAGGGCAAGCTGCCCTCGGATCACGCGCCGCTCTGGCTGGACATCGAGCGGGACGGGGAGGGTCCCGCATGATCCCGCGGCCAAGCGTTCTCGTCAGCGCCACACTGCTGGCGGCGCTCGCCCTCCTCACGGTGCAGGCACCGGTGGCGGCACACGCCGACCTCGAACGGTCGGAGCCGGCGGCAGGCACCACGGTGGAGGGCACGCCGCCAGAGGGTGGGCTCGGTCCCTTATCCCGCTCGCCTGCTCCTGCGGGTCGCAGGCCTCAGCGCCTGGCTGTGGGTCGTGGCGCAGGCCCTCGTCGGTGGCTCCAGCGACGCCGACGTGGCCTCACTCTTCCTGTGGATCTACGGCTGGGTCGGGCTGGCCATCGTGTCGGCCCTGATCGGTCCGGCCTGGAGCTGGATCGACCCGTTCAGCACGCTGCGCGACATCCTGGCCTGGTTCGGGCGACGCGTCGGATCCTCGGGCGGTGCAGGCAGCCCCGTCCCGGCTCGTTGGGGCGTCTGGCCGGCCGTGGCCGGCTTTTGTTTCTTCGTCTGGCTGGAGCTGGCCGTGGACCTGCTGGCGGGACGCTTGCTGGGCCTGGCGATGGTCGGCTACACCTTCATCACGCTGGCGGCCATGGCCCACTTCGGCAAGGACTCCTGGCGCGAGCAGGGCGAGACGTTCAGCGTCTGGTTCCGCTTGCTGGGCCGGCTGGCACCCTTCGCGCCGGAAGGTCCGCCAGAGAGCGGAGTGGTGCGCCGCCAGGGCTTCGGCGGCGGGCTCTCGACCACCGCGTGGTCCACGGGTCAGTTGGTCATGGTGGCCCTCGGCACCGCCGCCATCATCTACGACGGCTTCTCTCAGACGGCCGTCTTCTTCGACCTCTTCGGCACCCCGGACCTCCTGGTCGACACGGCGCTCCTGGCTGCCTTCCTGGCTGTCCTGGCTGTCCTGGTGCTGCTGGTCGCCCGTGCGGTGCGCGTGGCGGCGATGGGCGCTGGCCTCCTGCCCGTGGCCGTCGGCTACCTCATCGCCCATTACCTCAGCTACCTGCTCACTAACGGCCAGCGGATCCTGATCGCGCTCTCGGACCCGCTGCAGCAGGGCTGGGACCTGTTCGGCACCGCCTTCGCCGAGCCACAGGACGCGTGGCTCTCGACCAGCGCGTCGTGGAGCATCCAGCTCGCCGCGGTGGTGGGCGGGCACATCGTGGGAGCGTGGGCCGGGCACGCCGTGGCGCAACGCTCGACCGAAGTGCGCGGACGACTGAGCCAGTTGCCGCTGGCACTGGTGATGATCGCCTTGACCACGGCCACGCTCTGGTCCCTCGGCCAGAACCTCGTCTACCTGGATGCGCCGAGCGCGTGATCGAGACGCGCTACCGGCCCGACTTCAAGGGGGATGCGTGGCTGACCATGGCGCAGCTCCAGCATGGCCGCGGTGACCCCACCACGCGGCTGACCCCGACCGACATCTGGCGCGCGACCCGCACACCCGAGGGACCGGCGACCCTTCGGCTGAGCAGGGATGGCCCGGACCTGCGGGTGGTGGCCTGGGGTCCCGGTCGCGAGTGGGCGCTGACGGCACTGCCCCGGCTGCTGGGAGCGGACGACGAACCTGAACGATTCGAGCCCCGTCATCCGCTGCTGCGCGCCCTGCAGCTGCGCTTCGCCGGGCTGCGCTTCGGACGGACCGACGCCGTGGTCGAGGCGCTCCTGCCGGCCATCCTGGAACAGAAGGTGACGGGCGTGGAGGCGCGTGCCAGCTACCGGGCGCTCATCCGCGTTCACGGCGAGCGCGCGCCCGGCCCGGCGGCGCTCTGGCTCCCGCCCGAACCCAGCCGGCTGGCCGCCACGCCGGCCTACGCTCTCCACCGTCTCGGGCTGGAAGAGCGCCGTTCCGTGACGGTCCGCCAGGTGGGCGCCCTGGCCGGCCGGCTGGAGGCGCTGGCCACGATGCCCGGCCCTGAGGCACGCGCACGGCTTCAGACGTTTCCCGGCATCGGGCCCTGGACCGCCGCCGAGGCAGGCCGCACTGCCTTCGGCGACGCGGACGCCTTGAGCGTCGGGGATTACCACGTACCCTCGCTGGTCGCCTGGGCGCTGGCTGGTGAGCGTCGCGCCGACGATGCGCGCATGCTGGCGTTGCTTGAGCCGTATGCCGGGCAGCGCGCCCGCGTGGTGCGCCTGCTCGAACTGGCCCGCATCTATCCGCCTCGGCGCGGCCCACGCATGGCGCCTCGCCAGATCAGCTCGATCTGAGCACGGTCTTCGGGGCTGGAACGCCGATGGCCGGCGCATCGC
>JACCQX010000153.1 GCA_013813905.1 Chloroflexota bacterium | reverse complement strand
GGGGTGCCATCGTCGGGCGTGGCCGAGGGCAGGCTTGTCGGCAGCGTCGTAGGGTCGCTCGTGGGCACGTCGGTCGGGACGGGCAGCGTCGAGGTCCCGGGCGATCCCGACGGCATCGGCACGATGGGCGAGTCGTCGCCGCCTCCGATGCTGGACAGTGCGTCGTAGGCCAGGTACACCGGCCGCGCCACGGCCACGTGCGAGAGGAGCAGGACCAGCATGACGCCGATCAGGCCTGCGGCTGAGGCTGCGCGCAGGGGCCGCGCGGACTTCGATCGAGGCTCGCGAGTCGCGAGCCGGTAGGCATCCGCCACGGCGGCGAGCCGGTACACCAGGTCGATGACGATGGCGGCGAGGGTGCCCATCAGCCAGCTGGGCGCCACGAACTGTGCCAGGAAGCCCTCGGCGGACTCGCTGGCGAGCACGCCGACAAGGAGGGCGAGCAGCAGCACGTAGGGCGCCACCCAGGCGAGCGCCCGGCCCCAGTGGCGCAGATAGGCCTGTCCCGCCCCGGGCAACAGCGCGGAGAAGACAGCCGCGGCGAAGGCGGAGGGGCGCCTGGCGGGTACCTCGGACTCGGTCATGCTGAGCATGATAAGCGGTCACGGGGCGGCGCTGTCCCGATGCCGCCCCCAGTCAGTGGCGGCCCCTCGCGTCGGCACCGGCGGCAGGGTGTCCGCGATCGTCGGCCGTCGTCCGGGAAGGGGCGTGGGCTATCCTTGACCGCCCATGCCGGACCCCTCGTTCCGTCACCTGCCGGCGCAGCCTGACTTCCCCGCCCAGGAACACCGCATCCTCGATATGTGGCGGGCGCGGAGCACCTTCGCGCGCCTGCGCGCCCAGAACGCCGGGGGCCGTGCCTGGTCCTTCCTGGATGGTCCTATCACGGCCAATAACCCGATGGGCGTGCATCACGCCTGGGGCCGAACGTACAAGGACCTCTTCCAGCGCTTCCACGCCATGCTCGGCGAGGACCAGCGCTGGCAGAACGGCTTCGACTGTCAGGGGCTCTGGGTGGAGGTCAACGTAGAGCGCGAGCTGGGCTATACCTCGAAGCGCGACATCGAGCGTCACGGCATCGCCGGCTTCGTCTCGCTCTGCAAGCAGCGGGTGCTCACCTACGCGGCTATCCAGACGGAGCAATCGCAGCGTCTGGGCATGTGGGCGGACTGGAACGAGCCGGACGAGCTGCGACGCCTGCGCGACCTGCTGGCCGACGACCCCGGGCAGGTGATCACCGTGCCCGGTCCCGACGGCCCGGTGACGGATACGGTGGAGATGATCGTCGGGCGGTTGGGCATGCCGGAGCTGGGCGGCTCGTACTTCACCTTCTCCAACGAGAACAACGACCTGATCTGGGGCTTCCTGGCCGAGGTCCATCGCCGCGGCTGGCTCTACAAGGGCCATGACTCGATGCCCTGGTGTCCTCGCTGCGGGACCGGCATGAGCCAGACCGAGGTCAACGAGGGCTATCAGGATCGCCGAGACCCCGGCCTGACCGTGCGCTTCCCCCTGCTCGACAGGCCAGGGGAGTGGCTGCTGGTCTGGACTACGACCCCCTGGACCCTGACCTCCAACGTCGCCGCGGCGGTGGGCGAGGATCTGACCTACGCGCTCATCCGGCAGGGCGATGAACGCTATTGGGTGGGCAAGGGCACGCTCAAGACGGCGGTCCGAGGTCCTTTTGCGGTGCTGGAGGAACGGGCTGGCCGTGAACTCGTCGGCTGGCGCTACGGCGGCCCGTACGACGAGCTCCCGGCGGTGCGGGAGGCCTTCGCCGGTGACGGCGCCGAAGCGGCCGCCGATGTCCCCACCCAGGCGGCTGCAGGCGTCCTCACCGAGGTGCCGTCGGGATCCGCCTACGAGCACCGCGTGATCCCCTGGCGCGAGGTCGGGGAGGACGAGGGGTCGGGCATCGTCCACATCGCGCCGGGCTGCGGCGCGGAGGACTTCCAGCTTGGCCGAGCGCTGTCCCTGCCGGTGGTGGCACCGCTGGATGAAGCGGGGCACTACCTGGCCGGCTTCGGCTGGCTGAGCGGCCTGGACGCGCAGGACGCCGCCGCCCGGATCATCGAGGATCTCCAGGAGAAGGGCTTCTTCTACCACGTGGAGCCCTATGCCCACCGCTATCCACACTGCTGGCGTTGCGGCACGCCGCTGCTCTTCCGCGTGGTGGACGAGTGGTACATCGACATGGGACCGCTCTACGACGTGCCGCGCGAGGCGGTCACGCCGGAGCAGAAGGAACGCAGCCTGCGCTACCAGATCATGGACGTGGTCGACACGGTGCGCTGGATACCGGGATTCGGCTACGACCGTGAGCTCGATTGGCTGCGCACCATGGGCGACTGGATGATCAGCAAGAAGCGCTACTGGGGACTGGCGCTGCCCATCTGGGAGTGCGCGGGTTGCGGGCACTTCGACGTGCTGGGCGGCCGTGAGGAGCTACGCGGGCGGGCTGTCGAGGGCTGGGACGGTTTCCAGGGGCACACGCCACACCGACCGTTCGTGGACGCGGTCAAGATCGCCTGCAGCGTCTGCGGCGCGCTGAGCAGCCGCATCAGGGACGTTGGCAATCCCTGGCTGGATGCCGGCATCGTGCCCTTCTCCACACTGCACTACCGCGAGGATCCGGAGCACTGGCGACGCTGGTTCCCGGCCGACTTCATCACCGAGTCCTTTCCGGGCCAGTTCCGCAACTGGTTCTACTCGATGCTGGCCATGTCGACCGTGCTGCGGGGCGAGACGCCCTTCAAGACCATCCTGGGCTACGCCACGCTCTTCGCCGAGGACGGGCGGCCCATGCACAAGAGCTCCGGCAACGCCATCGAGTTCAACGAGGCCGCCGAGCGCATGGGCGTGGATGTCATGCGCTGGATGTACGCGCGCCACCGTCCAGAGGACAACATCCTGTTCGGTTACGGCACCGCGGACGAGGCCCGGCGCGACCTCCTGGTGCTCTGGAATGTGGCCGCCTTCTTCGTGACGTACGCTCGACTCGCGAAGTGGTCGCCAGGGACCTGTCACGGGGACGGACAGGGCGATCACCCGGCCGCGGACCGCAGCGTGCTGGACCGCTGGATCCTCTCCCGGGTCGCGGCCACGGCCGACAGCGTCGGGGAGGACCTGGCCGAGTTCGATGCGCGCGCGGCGGCTACCGCCATCGGCACGGCCATCGATGACCTCTCCCAGTGGTACCTGCGCCGCAGCCGTCGACGGTTCTCCCGCAACGACGACCTTGCCGACCGCGATGCAGCCTTCGCGACGCTGCACCAGGCGCTGGCCATGCTGGCCGCGATCATGGCGCCCATCCTGCCTTTCCTGGCCGAGGAGCTCTACCAGGTGCTGGTGGCCGAGCGCGACGAATCGGTGCCGGACTCGGTGCACCTCACGCGCTGGCCGTCACCGCCGCTGGCTCTCCGCGCGCCCGCGCTCGAGGAGGCGGTGCACAGGCTCCGTCGTGCCGTCGAGCTGGCCAGGACGCTTCGAGGCCAGGCGGGTATCCGCCTCAGGCAGCCGCTCGCCACGCTCTGGTTGGCGCTGCCAGGAGGCCGTCTCGCGGAGGGCGTCGTAGCAGAAGACGAGGCGGCGCTGCTGGCCTTGCTGGGCGAGGAGCTGAACGTGAAGTCCGTACAGCTCATCGGCGATGGATCCGCGCTGGTGGAACGGCGCGTCAAGCCGCTGCTGCCCGTCATCGGCCGCAAATTGGGCGATCGCATACCGGACGTAATGGCGGCGGCCCGGAACAACGAGGTGGAGTACCTCAGCGACGGCAGCGTCATCCTGGGCGGCGTGACGCTCGGCCCGGAAGAGGTCGAGATCCAGGCCACCCCGAGGCCTGGCACGAGCGTCGCGCACCACGAGGGCGTGGTCGTGGTCATCGACACGACGCTCTCCCCGGAGTTGCGTGCGGAGGGGGACGCCCGGGAGCTGTCGCGGGCCGTGCAGGACCTGCGTCGTCAGGCTGAGCTGACACTGGACGCGCGTATCGAGGTGTGGCTCGATGGCGACGCCAGCGTGTTCCAGGCACTCGACGGACACCTTGGCACCCTGGCCCAGGACACGCTGGCCGAGTCCATCCATCAGGCGCCGCCGCCGGCTGGCGTGACGGCCGTGGAGATGGGGCTGTCATCGGGGCGCGTGCGGATCGCACTTCGGGAGAAGGGACGATGACGGTGGCCGCGCAGGAGGAGCGACCGGAAGATACGGCGTCTCGACCTCGTAACGGACGGGCCGCGCGTCGGTGGGTCCTCTTCGGCGTGGTGGCCACGACGGTGGTGATCACGGACCAGCTCAGCAAGCGCTGGGTGGACGCCGAGTACGCCTTGACGCCCGCTACGGCGCCCACGCCGGTGCTCGGGGACCTTTTGCGCATCGCCAAGGGCTACAACGATGGCGGGATCTTCGGCCTCTTCGGCGACTCTGCCGCCCTGTTGGGCCTGGCCAGCCTGGCCGTCATCACGCTCATCTTCGTCTACCAGGTTCGTCAGGGCGCCTCGAGCGGCCCGCTTCTCAGCCTGGCCCTGGGGCTGCTCATGGGTGGCGCCGTGGGCAACCTCATCGATCGCATCGTGCACGGACACGTCATCGACTTCGTGGACATGGGCTTCGGCACGCTGCGCTGGTACACCTTCAACGTGGCCGACGCGGCCATCAGCGTGGCCATCGTCCTGCTCGTGGCGCTGAGCTTGTTGGGCGATCGACTTCCCGGCGGGTCCCTCGACGCGAAGGCCGCTTGACCGCCCGGCTGTCCGTGAAGGTGCCCGCCTCAGCGGTCGGCGACCGTGCCGACCGTTTCGTGGCGGACGCCTCCGGGCTGTCACGGTCATGTGTCCAGCGGCTCATCGCCGCAGGGCATCTCACGGCCGATGGGCTGCAATTGCGAGCCAGCTCGACCCTGCAAGCCGGCACGCGGCTGGAGCTCGACGTGCCTGAGGTGGCGCCGGTGGAGGACCTGCGCGAAGCTATCCCGCTCCACGTCGTCTACGAGGACGCGGATCTGATCATCGTGGACAAACCCGCCGGCCTGGTGACCCATCCTGCGCCCGGCCACGCCAACGGGACACTGGTCGATGCGCTTCTGGCGCGGGAGGCCGGGGCGCTGGGCTCCCTGGGCGGGAAGCAGCGGCCGGGCATCGTCCATCGGCTCGACCGGGACACGAGCGGATTGCTGCTGGTGGCCCGCCACGACGCCGCTCAGGCGTACCTCCAGGCCGCGCTGAAGGCTCGTCGGGTGAAGAAGTCCTACCTGGCCTTGGTCCATGGGTCCGTGGCCGCGCAGTTGGGTCGGATCGAAGCGCCTATCGGGCGTGACCTTCGGCATCGCACGCGGATGGCGGTCGTGGCCGAGGGCCGTCCATCCGTGACCGGTTATCGCGTGCGCGAGCGGTTCGCCAGCTGGACCCTCCTGGAGCTCGACCTGATCACCGGGCGGACCCATCAGATCCGGGTCCATCTGGCGTCCATCGGTCATCCCGTGGCCGGTGACCCGCTCTACGGGACCGGGCTATCCCGTCGCGGCCCGGAGACTCTCGCGCGACTCTTCCTGCATGCCTGGAAGCTGGAGCTCGCCGCGCCTGACGGCGATCGGATGATCCGCGCCGAGGCTCCCCTACCCGAGGTACTGACGCGGGTCCTGGAGTCCCTGCGCGCAGAAGGCGGCCGGTGAGAGCGGGACGCTGCCTGGGCGAGCCCGGCGCTCTGCTGGCCATCATCTCCGGACCTTCCGGAGTGGGCAAGGACACCATCATCGAGGTCCTGCGCAGCCGGCATCCCGATCCGGCACGCGACTTCGTGGTGACCTGCACCACGCGCGAGCAACGTCGCTACGAGGTCGATGGGCAGAGCTATCACTTCCTGGGCGCCGAGGCCTTCGCCGCGCTCCGCGAGCACGGGGCGCTTCTGGAGGCCTCAGAGGTCCACGGCAACTGGTATGGCACGCCTCGCGACCAGGTCATCGAAGCCCTGGCCACGGGCCGAGACGCCATCCTCAAGATCGACGTGCAGGGCGCCCGAGCCATCCGGCAGCTGGTGCCTGATGCGCTCCTGATCTTCCTGGTGCCACCGTCGCTCGACGAGCTCTACGACCGCCTCGCCGCCCGTCGCACGGAGTCGCCCGCCGAGCTGCGACGACGTTATGAGGATGCCGCCCTGGAACTCGCGCGGCAGGATGACTACGATCACGTCGTGGTCAACGCCACGGGCGACGTGGTGGGTACCGCCCAGCGGATCGACGCCATCCTGCGGGAGGAACACGAACTTCATCCCGATCGTCGCGTCGCTGTCTGAGGACGGGAGCCTCATGGCACGAACGGACACGGCTGTGGCACGTCCCGCGATTGACGCCCGCCGGGTGCAGGTCGCCGTGGATGCAGCCGGCGTTCCCGGTGGCAGGTCGTACACCTATCACGTTCCACGCCGTCCGGAGCTGGCAGGCGTGGGTGCCGGTGATGCGGTCCTGGTGCCCTACGGTCGGCGGCAGGTGGTGGGCGTGATCCTGGGCGCTGGCGACGATGACCCGGGACTGGCGACGAAGCCGGTCCTGGCGCGCATCCATGCGGACCGCTCGCTTCTGCCGCCGCTACAGGCGCGACTGGCCGACTTCGTGGCGCGGCACTATCTGGCACCGCCGGGCATGGTCATCAGAGCGATGCTGCCGCCGGGACTTCTGGAACGCGTGGAGCTCGTGGCCCGGGTCCCGACGGCGGATGCCGAGTCGCCCGCAGGTGACCGGCCGGTCGACGGTCCGCAGGACGGGTCCGCGAGCGGGCCGGCCACCCGCCGGAAGTCCGCCCGGGGGACGGAGCCGTGGACGGGTCTGCTGGAGCTCGTGGCCGCGGCTGGAGGGGAAGGGATCGCCGTGGGACTGCTACCCGCCCACCTGGACCGCGCCACCCTGCTGCGTCAGCTGCGCCAGGCCGGAGCGGCGCAGCGCCTGGTCCTCGAGTGGCGTCTCCGTCCTTCCGGGGCACGGCCTCGCCAGGAACGCGTAGCGCGACTTTCGGCCGCAGGTCTCCGGCTGGCACGGGACATGGCCGCTGGCGGGGCAGCGCCAGGCCGCCCGCTCGGACCCCGCCAGCGCGCCCTCATGGAGGAGCTGGGGGCGGTCGAGGCACGGCAACCGAGCCTGGTCACGCCTGTCAGCGAAGTCCCTCGCGGCCTGCCCGCGGCTGGCCTCGCCGCCCGCCACGGGGCAGCGGCCCTGTCTGGGCTGACACGCCGCGGCCTGCTGGAGCTCACGACGGGCACGCGACAGCGCCGGCCGGCGCAGGGGCTGGGTGCTGCGGCCCGCGGCGGCAGGCAGCGCGGCAGCCGCCCCACGGGCACGGAGCTGCGGCCGGAGCAACGGGTGCTCGTCGAGCGCGTCGAGGGCCTCATCGCCGAACGCCGCCATGCCGTGCTGCTAGTCGAGGGAGCCACCGCCAGCGGCAAGACCGCGGTCTATTCGGAGGCCGTGGCGGCCGCCCTGGGACGGGGCCGTGGGGCCATCGTGCTGGTGCCTGAGATCGCCCTCGCCACGCCGCTCCTGGACCGGCTCCGCTACGACCTTGACGTGGATCCGGCCCTGCTGCACTCGGCCCTGAGCGAGGGTGAGCGGGCGGATGAGTGGCGACGCATCCGGGCCGGTGAGGCGAGCGTCGTGGTGGGCACCCGTAGCGCGGTCCTGGCGCCGCTCGCCGACCCCGGCGTGATCATCGTCGACGAGGAACACGACGCCGCCTACAAGTCTGATCGGACGCCGCGCTACCAGGCACGCGACGTGGCCATGGAGCTGGGCCGGCTGGCCGATGCGCCGGTCCTCCTGGGCAGCGCCACTCCCGATGTGGTGAGCGTGGGACGGGCCGAGCTGGGAGTCCTGGAGCATCACCGCCTGAAGGAGCGGTCAGGAAAGGGCACCGTGCCGGTGGAGGTCATCGACCTGCGCAGGGAGCTGGCGACAGGCAATCGAGGGCTGCTCTCGACGGCACTCAGGGAGGCGCTCGAGGGCCTCGATCGTGCTCGCGGCGAGCGCGCCATCCTGGTCATCAACCGCCGCGGCAGCGCGTCGGTGGTGCTTTGTCGCGACTGCGGCTACGTGCAGATCTGCCCGGACTGCCAGCGACCGCTCGTGTTCCACGCCGGGGCAATGGCCTTGCGCTGTCATCACTGCGGAGCCACGGCACCTCCTGCCGAGCGCTGTCCGGCCTGCGCCTCGGTGCGCATCCGGTACCTCGGTGGTGGGACTGAACGCGTCGAACGCGAGATCGCGCTGCGCATGCCGGGTCTGCGCGTCGGCCGCCTGGACCGGGATGTCGTTGAGCGCAAGGGCGCAGCGTCGCGCGTGGTCGATGACTTCACCGAGGGCCGGCTCGACGTGCTGGTCGGAACCAGCCTTGTGAGCAAGGGCCTGGACGTGCCGGAGGTCACGCTGGTGGGTGTCGTTTCGGCGGACGTGGCGCTGAATCTGCCGGACGAGCGTGCCGCGGAGCGGACGTACCAGTTGCTGGCGCAGGCGGTGGGCCGCGCCGGTCGCGGCGAGCATCCCGGCAGAGCGCTGATCCAGACGTACCAGCCGGAGCACCCGGCCATCCGTGCCGTGGCCGAGGGAGACGGACGCGAGTTCATCGCGGGGGAACTCGCCCAGCGAAGGATCTGGGGCTCTCCGCCGTTCGGGTCGGTCATCAAGCTGACGGTGGCCATGACCGATCGGGACGGGGCCCTGACCGAGGCCCGCCGACTGGCCGCCGAGCTGCGCGCACGGAGCACAGGGAGCGCTGCGGAGATCGGCATGAGCGCGGCCGTCGGCGGGCTCGGCCCAGGCAGCAAGACCACGGTGCTCGGTCCCGCGCCGGCCTACGTCGCGCGACGTGCCGGCCGCTGGCGCTTCCACCTGATCCTGCGGGGGAAGGACCCGGCTGGTCTGCTCGGCGGGGACCCGGGTGCGCCGTGGAGCGTCGACGTCGACCCCGAGAGCCTGATGTGAGCGAGCACCGGCCGAGCCGCTCCGCCCACCTATAATCGGACGATGACCGTCCAGCCCATCGTCATGCTCGGGGACCCTCGCCTGCGCCTCAAGGGAGAGCCGGTCGACGCCTTCGGCAAGTACCTCCACGAACTTCTCGACGATCTGGCTGAGACGATGCGCGCCGCGCCGGGCGTGGGGCTCGCCGCCCCTCAGCTGGGGATCGCGCTGCAGGCCTGCGTCGTCGAGGTCGAAGGGCAGTTGCACGAGCTGATCAACCCCCGCATGGTGCGCAGCACCGGCGATGACCACGATCTGGAGGGCTGTCTGTCCCTGCCGGGCTACGTGGCCTATGTCACGCGCCGTGAGAAGGTCTGGATCGCGGCCCAGAACCGGCACGGCCGGAAGGTCAAGGTGGCTGGGGCCGGGCTGCTGTCGCGCGCCATGCAGCATGAGCTGGATCATCTGGCGGGCAAGCTCTACATCGACTACCTCGGCTCGCTCGATGAGCTGATCCCCGTCAGCCAGCTCCAGGAAGAGCAGGGCGAGAGCGCCGAGCGGGAGCTGGCGCCGCTGGCGTGACGACTGGGTGAGCCGGCCGGCCCGGACGGTCTTCCTGGGCAGCGGCTCTTTCGCGGTCCCCATCCTGGAGACCTTGGCGGAGCATCCTGCGGTCGGACTCGTGGGCGTCGTGACCTCGCCGCCCAGGCCGGTGGGTCGCGCCGGGAAGGTGACCCCATCTCCGGTCGGTGCAAGTGCTGGCGCGATGGCGCTACTCGTGCTCACGCCGCAACGCCTGCGAGACGCGGAGGCTGTGAAAGCCATCGAGCGTCTGGAGCCGGAATTGATCGTCCTCGCCGACTACGGCCGGATCGTACCGCGTGCCCTGCTGGACCGGCCGCGCTACGGCGCACTCAATCTGCACCCGTCGCTGCTGCCGAGGCACCGCGGCGCCACGCCCATCCCGGCCGCCATCCTGAGCGGGGATCGCCGGACGGGCGTGAGCCTCATGCGCATGGACGAGGGACTCGACACCGGGCCGCTGATCGCGCTCCGTGAGGTGCCGCTCGCGGGCGATGAGACCGCGCCGGAACTGGAGGCGGTCCTGGCGAAGGTAGCCGCGGACCTGCTGGCATCCTCCTTGCCGGCCTGGCTGGCCGGCGGCTCACCGCTCGTGGCTCAGCCGGACCACGGGGCGTCGCTGACACGGCCTCTGCGCCGCGGCGACGGCCGTCTCGATCCAGCGTTACCCGCGTATCTGCTGGAGCGTCAGGTACGCGCCTATCAGCCGTGGCCCGGATCCTTCCTGGAGACCGACCAGGGGCGGCTCATCGTGTGGCAGAGTCGCGTGTTGGACGTGTTGGGGGGGCAGGTCGGCGGGGCCACGACGCAGGCGGCCCCGGCC
>JACCQX010000139.1 GCA_013813905.1 Chloroflexota bacterium | reverse complement strand
GGCAAGAAGGTAGCCGTGGTGGGCGGCGGCGACACGGCCCTTGAGGAAGCGACGTTCTTGACCCGCTTCGCTACGGAGGTGCGGATGCTCCACCGCCGCGACCAGTTCCGCGGCTCCAAGATCATGCAGGATCGCGCGCTGGAGAACCCCAAGATCTCCGTGCGCTGGAACACGGAGGTGGTCGATGTCCTCGGCGAGCAGGTCGTGAGTGGCCTGCGGCTGCGGGATGTCGTCACGGGCGAGGAGACCGAGGAGGCTGTCGACGGGCTCTTCCTGGCCATCGGCTACAAGCCCAACACGGACATCTTTCGGGAGCAGCTGGAGGTGGACGAGCGCGACTACCTGGTGGTCACGGACGAGACCCACTCGCGCATCGAGGGCGTCTTCGTGGCCGGCGATGTCCACGACCATCGCTACCGGCAGGCCGTGACCGCCGCCGCCGACGGCTGCAAGGCAGCCATCGACGCGGAGCGCTGGCTGGAGTCGCAGGGCATCGCCGAGACAGCCACGGCATCCGCCTGGTGAGCCTTCTCGCCCGCGATCGCCGATGAGCGTGCCCTGGCTGGCTCGCAATGACGTTCGGCTGTTCCTGACCAGCGGCGCGATCCTCTTCGTCGAGCTCCTGCTGATCCGCTGGATCCCGGCCAACGTCCGCTACATCGGCTTCTTCTCCAACTTCCTGCTGATCGCGAGCTTCCTGGGCATCGGCCTGGGCATCCTGCTGGGGCGGCGCGGCCGGAACGTCTCGCTGTCCGTCTTCGCGGTGCTCCTCCTGCTGGTGGTCGGGCTCATCATCCGTGTCCAGCTGGATGTCCAGGTGCGCACGGCGGACGAGGTCTTCTTCGGTCTCACCGACGCCAGCCGGGCCGCCGAAACGAACTACTTTGTGCTGCCCCTCGTGGTGCTCCTGGTGACGGCTGTGATGGCCGCCCTGGCGCTGCCGTTGGGTCCGCTGCTGCGCTCGATGAAGCCGCTGAAGGCCTACGGCATCGACATCGCGGGCTCGATGGCCGGTATCGCCGGATTCACGCTTCTTTCGGCCGCGGGCACGGGCCCGCTGATCTGGTTCATCGTGGTGGCTGTCCTCCTGGTGCTGCTTATGCTGGGAACGCGCCTCACCGGCTGGGCGCTGGTGGGCCTTGTCGCGATGGGCTGCGTCTTGTTCGCCGTCCAGGTCCAGGTCGCCGGCCGCCCAAACGAGGTCTGGTCGCCCTACTACCGCATCACGACCTACCCGGACGTGGCGGGCCGCACGCAGATCAATGTGAACGGCATCCCTCATCAGGCCCTCCACGAGGTCGATGCGCCCAAGGAGGAGTTCTACGACCAGATCTACGGGTGGTTCCCCGGTCGCAGCTACGAGCGGGTGCTGGTCGTCGGTGCAGGCAGCGGCTCGGACGTGGCGCTCGCGCTGGCGCGAGGAGCCGATCAGGTAGACGCCGTGGAGATCGACCCACGGATCCAGCAGATCGGCATCGAGAGCCATCCGAACCGTCCCTATGACGATCCGCGCGTCACGCGCATCGTCAATGACGGCCGCGCCTACTTGCGCACCACCGACCAGCAGTACGACCTGATCGTCTTCGCCCTGCCCGACTCGCTGACGCTGGTCAGCACAACAGCCAACGTACGCCTGGAGTCGTTCTTGTTCACCGAGGAGGCCTTTGCTTCGGTGCGCGACCACCTGACTGACGATGGCGTGTTCGTGCTCTACAACTACTACCGCGAGGATTGGCTGATCACCAAGCTCGCCGACATGCTGGAGAGCACCTTCGGCTCGGCGCCGCTCCTCCAGACCTACGATGCACAGAAGGCCACGCTGGCCGCCGGCCCGCTGGTCACGTCGCTCGGCGGTGGCCCGCCGCCCGGCGACTCGGTGGACCCGGTGCCCGATGTGGGTGAGCCGGTGCCCCGGGCCGCCAGCGACGACTGGCCATTCCTCTACCTGCGCACTCCCTTCGTGTCCGACTACTACCTGGTGGCGCTCGGCCTGATCCTCCTGGGGGCACTCGCGGCGGTGGCCGTCGCCGCGCGCGCGTCCGGTACCAGCCTGCGGCGGTTCAGCCCCCACTTCTTCGTGCTGGGCGTAGCCTTCCTGCTGCTAGAGACACGCAGCCTGGTGAGCTTCAGCCTCCTGTTCGGCACGACCTGGCTGGTCAATGCCCTGGCCTTCTTCGCCATCCTGGCGAGCGTCCTGCTGGCCGTGCTGATCAACGCCAAGTGGCCCATCCGCAGACCCCAGTTCCTGTACGCGGCGCTGTTCGTGACCATCGGCATCTCCTTCCTGCTGCCGCCCGAATCGCTCCTCTTCGACCCACCGGCGCTGCGCTACGCGTTGGCGGCCGGCCTGGCTTTCGCGCCCGTCTTCTTCGCCAACCTGGTCTTCACGCGCTCCTTCCGCGACACCCGGACGGCTGACATGGCCTTCGCCTCCAACCTGCTGGGGGCGATGGTCGGTGGGGCGCTGGAATACCTGGCTCTGCTCACCGGCTACCAGGCACTCCTGCTGGTGGTAGCTGGCCTCTATGCCCTCGCCTACCTCTTCGCCGCGCGTTGGCGGCGTCTGGCCGATGTGGACCTGGTCGCGGAGGGCTACGTTCCCGAGCCCGAGGTCGGTCGAGAGCACGCCCTCAGCACGACCTCCAGCTAGCTCATGGGCTTCGGTCCTCGCGGAGGCATGGGCCGCGTGATACGCGGCGCCAGCGCCGACCCGCCGCGCGTGTCTCCGGAACGTCGAGCATCGACATTCCGGAAGATCGCCGCGTTCTTCCGGCCCTACCGCAAGCAGGTCCTGCTGGTGCTCCTGACCATCATCGTCACGAGCCTGCTGGGTCTGATCAACCCCTATCTCCTGAAACTGCTCATCGACGAGGCGCTGCCCTCCCGGGACCTGGGGCTGCTCAACCTCTACGTCGGCCTGATGATCGTGGTGCCCATCGTGTCGGGCCTGATCGGCGTGGGCCAGACGTACCTCAACAACGTCATCGGCCAGCGGGTCATGCAGGACCTGCGCAACGCGCTCTACGCGCATCTCCAGCGCATGCCCCTGCGCTTCTTCACGGAGACGCGCACGGGGGAGATCCAGAGCCGTCTCTCGAACGACGTGGGCGGCGTCCAGTCGGTCGTGACCGAGACCGCCAGCAGTGTCTTCAGCAACCTGGTCATCGTGATCAGCACGCTGGCGGTGATGCTCGTGCTCGACTGGCGGCTGACGCTGCTGTCCATCGCCGTCACGCCCTTCTTCCTCTACCTCACCTACCGCGTGGGCAATATCCGCAGACGGCTGTCGACCAAGACGCAGGAGAGCCTGGCCGACATCACCTCCATCACCGAGGAGACGGTCAGCGTCTCGGGCGTGCTCCTGACCAAGACGTTCGGGCAGCAGCAGCCGGCCATCGACCGGTTCCGCGCCGCGAACGCCAAGCTGGCCGCCCTGGAGATCCGGCAGAACATGGTGGGCCGCTGGTTCTTCATGATCGTGGGCACCATCTTCAGCATCACCCCCGCGCTGGTCTACTACCTGGCCGGCATCCTGGCCATCAACAACGACCCCACGGCCCCCACGGTGGGCGACATCGTGGCCTTCACCACGCTCCAGAGCCGCCTCTTCTTCCCGCTCGGGCAGCTGCTCAACGTGCAGGTCGAGGTGCAGGGTGCCCTGGCCCTCTTCGACCGGATCTTCCAGTACCTGGAGATGCGCTCGGAGATCGACGATGCGCCCGACGCACAGGCTATCTCGCCCGCCGACGTGCGCGGTCGTATCCGCTTCCGGCACGTGTCGTTCCGCTACCCGGACGCGGTGGTCGTGGAGCCGCTGCCGGGCATGCCGCTGCCGCCGTCGGTGGCGTCTCCCCCGGACGAGGTGGAACTCCCTTCGTCGGATGAGTCGGTCGAGGAAGTCCGTCAGTTCGCCCTGGAAGACATCGACTTCGAGGTCCGGCCGGGCCATTTGGTGGCGCTGGTGGGGCCGTCCGGGTCGGGCAAGACGTCGACCACCTATCTCGTGCCCCGCCTGTACGACGTGAACGAGGGCGCCGTCGAGATCGATGGTCTGGACGTCCGTTCCATCAGGCTGTCGAGCCTGGGCGACATCATCGGCTTCGTGACCCAGGAGACGTACCTCTTCCACGCCACCGTGCGCGAGAACCTGGCCTACGCCAAGCCGGGCGCCACGGACCGCGAGCTCCAGGCGGCCGCTCGCCTGGCGGCCATCCACGATCGCATCAGGGAGCTGCCGCTGGGCTACGACACCATGGTCGGCGAGCGTGGCTACAAGCTCTCCGGCGGCGAGAAGCAGCGCGTGGCTCTGGCCCGCGTGCTGCTCAAGGACCCGCGCATCCTCATCCTCGATGAGGCCACCAGCGCGCTGGACACGGTCAGCGAGCGCCTGATCCAGACGGCCATCGAACGGGTCATGAAAGGGCGTACCACGATCGCCATCGCGCACCGCCTCTCCACCATCCTGCGCGCCGACCAGATCTTGGTCTACGAGCGCGGCTGCATCGTGGAGCGCGGCACGCACGCGGAGCTGCTGGCCGGCGGCGGGCCCTACGCGCGGCTCTACCGGGAACAGTTCGTGGGCGCCGGGACCGGACCAGGGCTCCAGGCTGTCTAGGCCACTCTCCAGACGCGCCAGAGGGCCGACGGGTCGCTCAACGGATCGCCGTGGACCAGGAAGAAGTCTGCCGGGCCGCCATCGCGGATAGCTCCTGCATCGGGCTCGCCCAGCAGTCCGCCGCCCCGCCACGTCGCGGCCGCCAGCCCCTCCCATGGCTCGAGACCCGCTGCCACCAGCGACTCCACTTCCCAGGCCAGCTGGTTGGCACGCAGCGACCCGCCCCCGAAGTCCGTGCCGGCGCACACCACCACGCCTGCCCGCTGTGCCAGCCGGACGCTCTCCTCCGCTCGCTCGAGTCGTGCGCGAATGGCCGAGGCGCCCTCCTCGCTCGCAAAGCGCGGCATTCCGGTCGTCCGCCCGAAGCTCAGCCATGAGCGCATGACGGCCAGCGTCGAGACCAACGTGACGCCGTTCGCCGCCATCATCCGGGCGACCTCCGCGTCGAGCTCGAAGCCGTGCTCAAGGGCGTCGACACCCGCCTCGGCGCCGACTCGCGCACCGTCCAGCCGGCCGGCGTGGGCGGTCACCTTGGCGCCCCGCTCATGCACCGCGGCGACGACCGCTCGTACCTCATCGACCGACCAGGGCGCTCGCGCCGGGTCGGGTCCGTCGAGGTAGAGCTTCACCAGGTCCGCGCCGTCCTCGAGCTGTCCGATCGCCGCCGCGATCAGCTCGTCCCCGTTCGCGGCCTCCAGGTCAAGGCCGGGCAGTCCCGCGCCTGCCCCGAAGATCCAGGTGCCGGCGGCGCGGACGTAGGGCCGGTCTCGCCTCCCCGCCCAGCGGTCGCGGACACCGAGGCTGAGCGCGCGGCGCTGCCCATCGACCGGATCCTCCGCGATGGGCGCTCCCACGTCTCGAAGCCAGCGCACACCGGCGGCGAGCGCCAGGGCACCGTTCTCCTCGGCCACCTCCACCAGCCGCTCGGGCGGGTCGGAGAAGCGCTCGATCCAGTTCGCACCGCCGGGTCCTGTGAGGTGGCTGTGGCAGTCGACCATGCCGGGCACGATGGTCGCGCCGGCCGCATCGATGATGGTCAGCCTCTCCCGCGGCCCGAGATCTTCCTCGCCGTCCCGCGGACGGATCCAGGCGATGGTGCCCTCCACCACGAGGACGCTCAGGCCTATCTGGAGCGACGGTCCCCGCGCGTCGGCGAGGGCCGCATCGCGATACAGGATGCGCTCGGGCGGGCCGTTCACGAGGGCGGTGGGCGATGGCGACTGGGAGACCGATGCCGTGGGCACAGCCGAAGGCACCGCGACGGACGTTGCGGCCGGCGACGGTGCGCGAGCCACCACGCCCGACGCACCCGACGATGGCGAGGCGCTGGGCACGGCTGCCGGAGAGTGGCGCGGAGCATCATCGCCGCAGGCCACCACGATGGCTGACGTCACGGAGGCGGCCAGGAAGCTGCGCCGTGTCATCCCGGCGCGATCGAACGGGCCGAACGCCCCGGGACGCTGGTCGTGCGATGGTGTCACGTCCCCGCAGGCTACCATCGCGCCGCAGCGAGCACCCGCAGAGGAGCACCAGAGCGACTCATGGTCAGCACTATCGTCGCGCGATGGCAGTCAGGGTCGACATTCGACGCCGTGTCCGAGCTAGACGGCGGCCAGGTGCATCTCGCCGGCGAGGAAGGAGTGGCGGGGTATCGACCCACGTCCCTGCTGCTCACCGCCCTGGCCGGGTGTGCCGGGATGGATGTCATGGCCATCTGCCGCAAGAAGCGACAGGACATCGAGCGATACGAGGTCGTGGTCACCGGAGAGCAACAGCGGGATCCGCCGCGGACGTTCAGTCGCATCGTGGTCGAGCACCGCTTCGAGGGCGGCACGGTCGAGGCGAGCGCCGTGCGCCGCGCCATCGAGCTCTCCGCCACGCAGTACTGCCCGGTCTCCGCGCATCTCTCTCAGGGAGACGTCACGATCAGCCACCGATCTCGCATCTCCGGCGCCGGTGGCGATCACTCCGCGGAGGTCGTCGTGACGGGGCCGGACGGAGCCGGCCTGGCTCC
>JACCQX010000138.1 GCA_013813905.1 Chloroflexota bacterium | reverse complement strand
TGCGCGCGTATGAGCGCTGGGTCCATCCCCTGAGCATGGCCGAGCGTGACCGCTTCTGGAGCGAGGCGCGCTCCGTGGGCGTGCGCATCGGGATCCCGCTCGCGCGCAGTCCTGCCGACTGGGCGGCTTTCGAGCGCTACTGGGCGGAGATGCTGGCCATCGATGGACCGATCCAGGTCACGCCGACGGCACTTCGTCTGGCGCCCATGATCGTTCGACCGCCCATCCCACTGGTGCCCGGCCCGCTGCTTGACCTGGCGGCCCTGCCCGGCCTGGCCCTTCTGCCGGAGCGCATCCGCGCCGGCTTCGGGCTTGCCTGGGGCCCGGGCCGGGAGACGATCGCGGCCGCCGCCGCGGTGGGGCTGCGCACCTGGGTCCGCCTCATGCCGCCGGGTTGGCGAGCCATGCCCCAGGCTCGTGCCGCCGAGCGTCGAGCCCGCCGGGTGCGCGGAGATCGCCCAGCAGGGCGCTCGCCCAGTGAGGAGCGCCTCGCACACGGCCGGTAGAATCACGCGACCCACCCGAGGAGCTCCATCCGTGCCTGACCAGGACCTGTCGCGCCGCGCTGTCGTCACCGGCGTGGGCGCCATCACGCCCATCGGCAACGACCACCCGACCTTCTGGCGCAACCTGGTGGCCGGGGTGAGTGGCGCCGGACCGATCACCTCCTTCGACCCCAGCGGCTTTGACGTGCGCATCGCCGCCGAAGTGAAGGACTTCGACCCGTCGACGGTCATGGACCGCAAGATGGCCCGACGCATGAGCCGCTTCATCCACTTCGGGATGGCCGCCGGCAAGGAGGCCGTGGCCGACAGCGGCCTCGACTTCAGCGATTGGACGCCGGAGCAGCGCGATCGCGTGTCGGTCGCGCTGAACACGAGCGGCGGTGGTCAGGAGCAGGTGACCGAAGGGGCACGTGTGCTGGAGACCCGTGGACCCGGACAGGTGAGCCCGTTCGCCATCCCGGCACTTTCCGGCTCGATGGCCGCCTGTCAGCTCTCCATGGAGTTCGGTCTGCTGGGTCCGGTCATCACGCAGGTCGCCGCGTGCGCCAGCTCGGTGATCTGCTTCCAGGATGGGTTGCGCATGATCCAGCGTGGCGAAGCCGATGTCGTGCTGGCCGGCGGGACCGAGGCACCACTGCTCGCCGTGGCGTTCGCGGCCCTCGGGAACATGGGCGCGCTGTCCCGCCGCAACGATGAGCCCCAGCGCGCCTCGCGGCCGTTCGACCGGGATCGCGACGGCTTTCTCTACGGCGAGGGTGCCGGGGTCGTGGTCCTGGAGAGCGCCGAGCATGCCCTGAAGCGCGGCGCCACCATCCAGGCCGAGGTGCTGGGCGCGGCGATGACCGCCGACGCGTTCCACATCTCCGCGCCGGACCCGACGGCACGCGGCGCCTGCATGGCCATGACCAAGGCCATGATGGACGCGGCTGTCGCACCGGACGAGATCGACTACATCGTGGCCCACGGTACGTCCACACCACTCAACGATGTCACCGAGACCCGCGCTATCAAGGCGGCCATGGGCGCGCACGCCCGTCGGGTGGCCATCAGCTCGCCGAAATCGATGGTCGGACACCTCTTGGGTGCAGCCGGCATCATCAGCGCCCTGACGGCCATCGGGGCCATCCGCGAGGGCGTCATCCCGCCGACCATCAATCTGGACAATCCCGACCTGCCCGAGTGCGACCTGGACTACGTGCCCAAGGTGGCCCGCGAGGCGCGGGTGGACACGGCCATGATCAACGGCTTCGGCTTCGGCGGTCAGAACGCGGTGGCCATCTTCCGTCGCTTCGAGGCATAGGCCGGGCCTGAAGCGCAGCCTCTACTCCGGTCGCCGGCGCAGTATCTGCCGGCCCTCGAAGCGGTCCATCAGATCCAGCAGGTCGGGCGGCACACGCATCACCCGTCCCGCTTTGAGGTCGAACATCACCTGCACAGAGTCGCCATCCGCGACCGACCGCGCTGGCGCCACTGACGAGCCCTCGGCGCTCAGCCGATACTCCAGCCCGAACGATGAGCGGCTGACCCACGCGACGCGACACTCACAGACGAGCGGCTCGCCAAAGAACGCCGGTGCCCGCCACGCGACTCGTGCCTCGGCGACAAGGAACGTGTGCCGCGCACCCATCTCCCCATGCCCGAAGGGGGTGCCGGCCATGGCGTGGTAATACCCGGCCCGCGCCGCCTCGAAGTAGGAGAGATAGACCGCGTTGTTGACATGACCCAGGGCGTCCGTGTCAGCGAAGCGGACCTCGATCGGGTGCCGGTACGGGAACGGGCCCTGCGGCGGACGGCTGCGCTGGCTCACCGGCCGATGATGCGCTCCCGGTTCCTTTCTCGCGTACCGTACCGGTGATGACCATCGATGCACCCCCGGCCGTAGCTCCGGACGAACGCCACGCTCGCGCCTCGATCGAGCACGGACGACCATCCTACTCGTGGCGCTTCGGCCAGGACCGGCGCCTCGAGATGGTGCGCGAGTTCGTGCCGCTGGAGGGCGCGCGCGTGCTGGACATCGGTTGTGGCGTCGGCACCTACGTGCGCCGCTTCCGCCAGTTCAGCGACCAGGTCCACGGCATCGAAGTGGAGCCGGAACGGGTCGCGGAGGCCAGTCGAGAGTTGTCGAACATCGTCTGCGCCAAGGGTGAGGCGCTGCCCTACCCGGACGACCACTTCGACCTCGTCTTCGCCAACGAGGTCATCGAGCATGTGGACGACGACCGCAAGACATCCGAAGAAGCGGTGCGCGTCACTAAGCCTGGCGGATACATCGTTTACTTCGCGCCGAACCGGCTCTACCCCTTCGAGACGCACGGCGCCTACTTCCGCGGCCGCTATCGCTTCGGCAACATCCCGCTCATCAACTGGCTGCCCGACCGGTTGCGCGACCGTTTCGCGCCCCACGTGCGCGCCTATACCCGGCGCGGCATCCGGCGGCTATTCCGTGACCTGCCCGTGAAGCTCGTGCACCACCGGGTCATCTACCCCGGCTTCGACAACCTCTCGGCCAGGCACCGCTTCCTGGGCGGGGCCTTGCGGCGGGGCCTATACACGGCCGAGCAGACGCCCCTGCACACCTTCGGCCTCTCGCACTTCCTGGTCGTGCGCAAGAACGAGGACTGAGGGGACCCGACCGAGCACCAATGCTCGACGGACCTTCGTCCTTGTGGGGCCGGATGTAAGCCACATTGGCATATCCACGCTATGGCGTCTCAAGGGGTCGCCGACGTCACGGGGCCGGACCCCGAGGTGGGCCGCTTCGACGCCCTTATAGCTCGACCACGCTCGAGCCCGCATCGAAGGACCGTTCGAAAGCGCTCCGGTGGTGATGGGTCGGAGCTTGTGGTCTTCTTGAGCCCGAGATGTCAACCTGGCTTGCATCGTCTTAGGACGGAGCCCCTGCTGCCACGGTGGCCGATCGGCCGCGGCCGCCACGGCCGGCGGCACCCGGCCGCGGATCGGTCTTGCGCAGGAAGCGCTCGATGCGGTTGACGCAGGAAGCACAGGTCATGCCCTCGATGGGCAACGTCAGCAGGATCGAGTCACGTCGGTCCTTCATACTCCCCCAGGGTATATCAGGCCGCCCAAGGGGACACCCGGACCAGGAGCAGGCCCCTACTGACGGGTGATCGGCCGGATGGCGAAGACGCCCATGACCATGGGCACACGGGGGTCGTGGCAGAGTTCCAGCCCGACGTCACCATGGCGCACCAGATCGGCGATGAACTGCGACTCGCGAGCCGGCAGGCCCAGGTAGACGAGTCCACCGGGCGTCGGGATGACGGAGACATCGTCCGCGCCGCCGTTGAGCTCGAAGCGCCTCCGCAGCTCGTGCATGGGCACGTACGGCCGCGACTTTATGAAGCGGCGGATCTGGGCGGACGTGCAGAAACCGCCCTCCTGGGCGCTGAAGCCGTTCGCCGCCGCCTGGTCCGGTGCCGCCTGGGCGACGGCGTCCTGTCGGGCCACGTGGTCCACCCGGGGTGCGGGCGCGACGTGCGGCGCGTGAACGGCCTGCGGCGCGTTGGCGATGCTGATGCGCTCGCCGGGCATCACGGCGAAGACGGGCGGGATCGGTTCGGCCCGCGGGATCGGCTCGGCCCGCGGGCCCTCCGCTCGTGTCGAGGCCTCCTCGGCAGGTTGCGCTGCCGGCCGTTCGTCGGGCTGCCTCGATGGAGCCTCAGGCGGCTCAGGGATCCCCGCCGACCGCGGCTCGGGCGTGCTGGGTGAGCGCCGCGACTCGGGTCTTGAGCTGGAACGCGTTGGGCGCGGCGGCCCCGACGCAGCACCGTGACGGCGAGCGAGGCGACGGCTCATGGTTCGGTCTGGGCGAGGGCCCCAGCGAAGACCCGCCGTTCCGAGTCACGGCGCTGTCGCGCGGTGAGCCCGGGGCTGCGTCCCTCGGCGGTGGGCGCCCGCCGTGTGTGATATTCGGTCATGGCTCTGAGGGCGTCCGGGTGCGGACGTCGAAGGCGGATGATACACCCGGCCGCCGCTCGGCCCGGCTCCTGGTCGGTCGCCCGAGTGGCTTCGCTGGCTCAGACGCCGCTGACGACCGCCAGCGAGCGCGGCGCGGCGTTGAGGATGTCAGGGCCGTCGCTGTGGCACACCACGATGTCCTCGATCCGGGCCCCGCAGCGGCCCTCCAGGTAGATGCCCGGCTCGGTGCTGAAGCAGTTACCTGCCACCAACGGCTGCTGGTTGCCGCTGACGAGGTACGGCTCCTCGTGCCCCTCCAGGCCGATGCCGTGACCGGTGCGGTGGATGAACGCGTTGCCGAAGCCGGCCTCCGCGATGAGGCTCCGCGCCACCGCGTCCACCTCCTCGCCGGTCGCTCCCACGACGGCCGCCGCGCTGGCCGCCGCCTGCGCCCGCTCCAGAGTTCCGAACAGCGTCCGGTACTCCACGTCCGGGCCGCGCGCCGCGTCCCCGCCGGTGGGCCACAGGGTCCGCGTTATGTCCGAGCCGTAGCCCTCGATGCGGCCACCGATGTCCAGGACGATGGGCTCGCCGGCGCCGATCACCCGATCGGAGGCGCCGTGATGCGGCGAGGCGCTGTTCGGCCCGCTGGCCACGATCCAGAAGGCGGCCTCGTCGTGACCCTCGGCGACCAGGCGCTCGCGCACCTCTCGCGCGACGTCCGCCTCCGTGCGGCCGACCAGCCGGCCGGCACAGATGGCCGCCACGGTACGGTCCGCCGCCTGCGCGGCGCGCCGCAGGAGCCCGATCTCCTCCTCGTCCTTGACGGCGCGGAGATCCGAAAGGACAGCGGAGGCGAGCCCGTACACGGCCCCGGGCAGTCGAGCCTGGACAAGCAGCAGAAAGGCCGCCGCCAGCCGGTCCGAGACGAGCAGCTTCGCGCCGCGCCCGGCGGCAGTCGCGACGCCCTCCAGTCGTGCTACCAGGTCGACCGGGTCGTCCGTCTCCTCCCAGGAGGTCAGGTCGACCACGCCGTGCTCCACACCGGAAGCGGCACGTGCCGCGGCGACCTCCAGCCGCGGCACGACGAGTGTGGCCCGTCCGGTGGCGGGCACGACGAGCATCGTGAGGCGCTCCAGCGGCATGGCCTCGTAACCGATCAGCCAGCGCAGGTCCGCGCCAGGACCGACGAGGAGCGCTCCCACTTCCCGTTCCGCGGCAATGGACTGGGCACGCTCGAGCCGCTGAGCGTAGCGCTCCGGGGCGATGGAGCGACTCATGCGCGGCTCCCGCCGACCGCTCCGCTCCGAGCCACGGGCCGCTCAGCCTCCAGCCAGCGCTCGATGACCTGCGGGCCGTCCGTGAAGAGCTTGGCGTAGGAGAAGACGCGCTGGGCGCCAGCGTCGAGCGCACGCTTGCGGGTCGACTGGTCGTCGTGCTGCGCCACAGCGATGACCCTCAGTCTGGCGGCAGAGGCCCGAGCCACGGCGGCCGTACCGTCGTAGCTGCGCCCGCCCAAGTCGACGATGACGCCCAGCAGCCGTGGCGGCCGGTCCCCCTGAGCCAACGCCGCCTCGCCCGGCACCGGCTCAGCCTCGGCATGGGCCATGAGCACCGTCTCGAGCTGGACCTCTGTCGAGAGCCGTGCCCCCTGCGCACCGGCCCGTTCCACCGCCGCCACCAGCCGTGAGGCCCAGATCAGGTCATCGGCCAGGACGGCGACGGTGCCGCCGGGGGCTAGCGCCTCCTCAGCCAAGGAGGTGGTCGATATGGCGCAGCAGGTCGCGAGCCGTGGCCACGCCGACCGGCCGGCCATCCTCCACCAGCGGCACGTGCCGGAACCCGCCCACAGCCATCTTGTGCAACGCCACGGCCACGCTGTCTTCGGGGCGCAGCATCACTGGATCGGGCGTCATCACGTCCGACACGCGGACCCCGTCGAGCGGTCGCCCGGCCACCTTGAGCAGTGCGTCACGCTCCGTGAACAGACCGGCCATGCGGCCATCACGCATGGCCAGGACGCAGCCGTTCTGAGCCTGTTGCATCAGGCGCAGCGCTTCGGTGACGGGCGCCTCGCTGTCGATCAGCAGGGGCTGCGCGGCATCGACCGCGTCGAGATGCTCCTTCAGCAGGCGCGCCTCGAAGCCGGTGCCAGGCGTGGGGATGTCCACCGTTCGGAGGTCTGACCCGCAGTTGTCGCAGTTATCGGCGCCCTGCAGGTTCTCGTGACCGCAGATGGGGCAGATCAAGAGGCCACCCAGGTCTCGCCGGAGTGCAGCAGCTTGTGCAGATCACCCTCGCCGGAACGGGTGATCGCGTCGTCGACCTGAGCCAGCATCAACTGGTCGTGCGTCGGACGCTCGACGCGGCGGAAGACGCCGACCGGGACCGGGAAGTCGGGATAGGTCATGCGCGAGAGCATGTAGGCCAGGAACGGATCCTCCGCGTTCTCGTCGTGCACCAGCAGATCCGCCTCGGTCACGCCGTCGCCCAGCTTCACGACCTCCGGGTGCAGGCCGTTGAGCCGGATGCCCCGGTCGCGGTCCTTGCCGAAGATCATCGGCTCGCCGTGGCGCAGGACCAGCATGCGGTCCTCCCGCACGTCTCGCTCGGTGAAGTCGCGGAAGGCGCCGTCGTTGAAGATGTTGCAGTTCTGGAGGACCTCCACGAAGGCCGAACCGTGATGCCGGCCAGCGCGCTCCAGCGTCTCCTGGAGATGGTCGGTGTGCGTGTCCACCGAGCGCGCCACGAAGGTCGCCTCGGCGGCCAGCGCGATGGACAGCGGGATGATCGGCGTGTCGATGGTGCCCGCCGGGGTCGACTTGGTCTTCTTGCCGATCTCCGAGGTCGGCGATGCCTGGCCCTTGGTCAGGCCATAGATCCGATTGTTGAACATGACCATCCGGATGTCGACGTTGCGGCGCATGGAGTGGAGCACATGGTTGCCACCGATGGACAGGGCGTCGCCGTCGCCCGTGATGACCCACACCATCAGATCCGGTCGCGCCGCCTTGAGCCCCGTGGCCAACGTGGGCGCGCGGCCGTGGATGGTGTGGAACCCGTAGGTGTTCATGTAATACGGCAGGCGCCCGGAACAGCCGATGCCGCTGATGAACACGATGTTCTCGCGCGGGTAGCCGAAGTCCGGCATCACCTTCTGGGTCTGGGCGAGGATCGAATAATCACCGCAACCGGGGCACCAGCGCACTTCCTGGTCGGACACGAAGTCCTTCCGCGAGAGCTTGATGATGGCGGCGTTCTCCGGGCTGAGCGGGGCGTCGGCGACGGGCGCCTGGCCGTTGCCGGCTGCCTGGCCGTTGCCAGCTGTCTGGCTGTTGCCGCCGCCGGTGCCGTTAGTGGGCGTCGCGATGTCGGTCATGGGTGTCTACCTCGCCTCCAGGAGCCGGAGGGCAGTCTCTTCGATCTCGGCGATGCGGAACGGCTTGCCGCGGACCTTGTCCAGGCCGATGGCCGGGATCAGGTAACGAGCACGGATGAGCATCAGCAACTGGCCCAGGTTCATCTCGGGGATGAGCACGGTCTTGAACGACCCGAGCACTTCTCCCGAGTTCTGCGGGAACGGGTTGAGGTGCCGCATGTGAGCGTGCGAGATACTGTGCCCGGCGGCCTGTAGCCGCTCCACGGCCGTGCGGATGGCGCCGTACGTGGAACCCCAGCCGAGGACGAGCAGATCGCCGCGGGCCGGGCCGTGCACCTGCAGATCGGGGATGTCCCTGGCGATGCCCGCCACCTTCTCGGCACGCAGCAACTGCATGCGGTGATGGTTCTCCGGGTCGTAGGAGACGTTGCCCGAGATGTCGGCCTTCTCCAGACCGCCGATGCGATGCTCCA
>JACCQX010000071.1 GCA_013813905.1 Chloroflexota bacterium | reverse complement strand
GCCGCCCAGATCCGTCTCGATGGAGGCGAGCCAGCCCCGCAGCGCGGCGGCGGCAGCGTCGACGGCGGCGCCCGCCTGGTCGGCGCCGATCTCCACCAGTGCCGCGCCGAGGGGGCTCAGGGCGGCCGGCAGCTGTGCCAACAGCCGGCGGAAGAGCTGCAGCCCATCGGCTCCCCCATCCAGTGCCTCGACCGGTTCGAAGCTGGCGGCGACCGGCAGCAGGGGCACATCCGCCGAGGGGATGTAGGGCAGGTTGGCCACGATCAGGTCCGTCGGAAGCGGGGCATCCGGGATCGCCAGCAGATCGCCCGCCTTGAAGTCGATGGTGTCGGCCACGCCGTGTGCCACGGCGTTCTCCAGGGCCAGGCTCAGGGCCCCCGGGGCGCGATCCGTGGCAGTGATGGCGAAGGCTTCGCCATAGCCCCGGCGCCGGGACTCGACCGCGAGGGCGACGGCGATGGCACCGCTGCCCGTGCCCACGTCCCAGATGCGCAGCGGTGGCGCAGCCGACGCGCGGGGAGCGCTGGTGAGCATCTGGCGGGCGTGGTCCAGAGCCAGCTCCACCAGGCGCTCCGTCTCCGGCCGCGGGATCAGGGCGCGCGGGTCTACGGCGAAGGCCAGGCCGTAGAACTCCTTGAGCCCCCGGATGTAGGCCACCGGCTCACCGTCCGCGCGCCGCTCGATGAGCGCGGCATAGGCAGCACGGCGATCCTCGCTCAAGGCGACTTCCGGATGTGCCAACACGGTAGTGCGCTGGACGTCCAGAGCGTGCCCCAGCAGCAGCTCCGCATCCAGCCGCGCGCTTTCCGAACCGGCCGCGCGGAGGTGCTCCGTCGCCGTGCGCAGTAGGGCCCCCACCGTCGTATCGGTCGAGGCTGACCAGCTCACAGCCGCACGACGACCGAGAGATCGCCGGTTCGGTGCAGCACCTCCACGCCGGCCGAGCCGTCGCTGCGCTTGATGAGCAGATCCACCACGGTCTCGCCCACGCGCAGGTTCTCCAGCCTCACCTCGGGGAGGTAGTCAGGCAGGGTCGGGGCGTGCAGCACCAGCTCGCCCTTGTTCGCGTCCGGCTCCAGGCCGAGCATCGAGCCCAGCAGATGGAAGAGGGATCCGGCGGCCCAGGCCTGGGGCGAGCAGGCCACGGGGTAGGGCACGGGGTATGCGGACCGCGTGCGGTCGAAGCCGCAGAACAGCTCGGGCAGGCGTGAGTCCCGGAAGTAGACGGTGGCCTCGATCATGGCGCCCGTGACCCTGGCCGCTTCGGCGTTCAGGCCGTAGCGGAAGAGGCCCGCCGCGGCGATGGCGTTGTCGTGCGGCCAGACCGTGCCCAGGTGGTAGCCGATGGGGTTGTAGCCGGCCATCTCCGCGGAGAGCGTGCGGATGCCCCAGCCGCTCCACAGTCCCGGTCCCAGCAGCGATTCGGCCACGCGTCGCGCATGGGCCGGTGAGGCGGCACCGCACCAGAGCACGTGGCCGGCATTGGAGGCCACGGCGTCGACCTGCTCCTTGCCGGCATCCAGGGCCATGGCATAGGTGCCGGCGTCCTCCATCCAGAAGCGGGACTCGATGGCCGCAGCCAGCTCCGTCGCGGCTCGGTCCTGCCGGTGGGCCAGGTCCGACTCACCCCGCGATCGAGCCAGGCGGGCGAGCTCGCGCCGGGCCCGGTAGACGTACGCCTGAACCTCCACCAAGGCCAAGGGAGCCTGCGCGAGCGTGCCGTCACGGTGGCGGTTGGCGTCGGCCGAGTCCTTCCAGCCCTGGTTGATGAGGCCGCGACTGGAGTGCCGCTGGTATTCCACGAAGCCGTCGCCGTCCATGTCGCCGTACGACTCGATCCAGGCCATCGCCGCCAGCGCGTTGGGCCACAACCGATCGACGAGGGCGTCGTCGCCGGTCCAGCGCTGGTACGCGCCAAGCAGCATCAGCCAGAGCGGCGTCGAGTCCACCGAGCCGTAGTAGGGCGTGTGCGGGATCTCTCCGGCTGCCGCCAGCTCACCGGTGCGCAGCTCGTGGAGGATCTTGCCCGGCTGCGCATCGCGCCAGTCGTCGATCTCCGTGGCCTGGAGCCGCGCCAGGACGCTCAGCGCCTCACGGGCTACCTGCGGCCGTACCGTCAGCAATTGGAGCGCGGTGATGATGGCGTCACGCCCGAAGAGGCAGCTGAACCAGGGCACGCCGGCGGCGACGTAGCGCTCATCAGGTCCGGGACCGCTGTTGACCAGCAGGCGCAGATCGGAGAGTGCGCGGCGGAATGCTCGATCGGCGAAGACGTGGGGCGTGCTGACCGCCGCGGAGCCGCTGGACCAGGCGCGGTGTGCTGCTTCGGCCGCCTCGCCCAGGACCGGCCGCGGGCCGTGGTCGACTGCTCGGGAAGCTGCCTCGTCCTCGCTCTCCGTTCTGACCGTCACGTCCAGGACGCGGTGACCGCCGGGCGCCAGCGTCCAGTCGAAGACCAGCAGGACCTGCCCGGCCGCATCCGGGGTGGGCTTTACCTCGGGCCAGGTGCCGTCTCCTCGGAGGCACGCGTCGACTTCTTGCACGCTCATCGATGCGGGCACCACACGGATCGGCTCGGAGAAGCGCAGCCGCGTACGGCGTCTCCGGCCGTCCAGACCCAGGTAACTGAAGGCGACCGAGTCGCCCTGTGCCGTGTCCGCCGTCCGCCGCCCACGTTCGGGCCGGATGACGCCGCGAACCTCGAAGATGTCGGCGAAATCCGCGTCCATCCGGAGGGTCAGGCTACAGCGCTCAGGGTGAGTCGTGAAGTTGTCGATGCGGATGCGCTCCCCGAAACCCTCGGACACGAGCCGCTCGCGCACCACGCCCAGGGACTGGCGCCGCAGCACCACCTCCGGGTCCACCTTGTCGCCCGGGTCACGCAGGAAGTCGGGGTTGGTGAGCTGGATAGTGCTGCCGTACGAAGCGGCGCTGCCGGCGCGCAGCACCACCGGCCGCGCCCCGTTGATGCGCAGCTCGTAGTGCGAGAGCACCCGCGTGTCCCCCGCATAGAGGCCCAGGCCGCGGCTGTCCGGATGGACATCCCCGAAGGAGTCGGTGAGCAGGAACAGTGAATCGTGCTTGAGCACGAGCACGCCGGTCAGGTCGGTGGCGCGCGCCACGGCTGCGATGCCGGGCGGGGCCGCCACGGAAGGGTCGAGCGGATCGTACGGGTCGCGCCGTTCGCCGGCCTCGTTGCGGCCGTGAGGGTCGCCCTGATCGATGGGGTCGAGCGCCGCCCCGGTCACGCGCTTGGACCATCCTGCTCGATGGTGGCCAGCAGCTCCGCCTGGTCGGTCTGGATGAGCGCGTCCAGGAGCCGGTCCAGGTCGCCATCCAGCACCTGCGGCAGGTTGTGCAGATCCATGCCGATGCGGTGATCGGTGACGCGGTCCTGGGGGAAGTTGTAAGTGCGGATCTTCTCGGAGCGCTCAGCCGATCCAACCATGCTCAAGCGCTCGGCCGCCTCCGCGTCATGCGCCTTGCGCTGCTCCAGCTCCAGCAGTCGGGCCCGCAGCACGGCCATGGCCTTGGCCTTGTTCTTGTGCTGGCTCTTCTCATCCTGGATGGCCACGACCAGGCCGCTGGGCAGATGGGTGATGCGAACGGCCGAGTCGGTGGTGTTCACACTCTGCCCGCCGGGGCCCGACGAGCGGTAGATGTCGATGCGCAGCTCTCGCTCATCGATCTTGATCTCCACCTCGTCCGCCTCGGGCAGCACGGCCACCGTGGCCGTGGAGGTGTGGATACGGCCACTGGACTCGGTCTCGGGCACCCGCTGCACGCGGTGCACGCCGCCCTCGTACTTGAGGCGGCTGTAGGCGCCCTCGCCCTGGACCTCGAAGATCACCTCGCGCATGCCCCCGGAGTCCGTTTCGTGCGCTGAGAGCAGTTGCCACTTCCACGCGTGGCGGTCAGCGTAGCGTCCATACATGCGGAAGAGTTCCGCCGCGAAGAGTGCCGCCTCCTCGCCGCCCGTCCCGGCCCGCAGCTCGATGATGACGTTGCGGTCGTCATTGGGGTCGCGGGGCAGCAGCTGAAGGCGCAGCTCCTCGGTCAACCGCGCTTCATCGGACTCCAGCTCAGCCACGATTTGGCGCGCCATCTCGCGGGTCTCTGCATCCTGCTCCGCGTCACGATCCCGCCGGGCACCTTCCAGTTGCGCTTGCGCCTCTCGCAGGCGGCGCACGTTGTCGACCACCGGCGCCAGCCGCGACTGCTCGCGGCCCAGGTGCTTGCTACGTTCGGGGTCGGAGGCGACCTCCGGCTGCGACCACTCCGCCTCGACCTCCGCCAGGCGCCGCTCCAGCTCGTCGAGCCGTGCGTCCAGGCTCATCGCTGGGCCTGGTCCCTCGCCTGGCGGTGCTCGACCGCTTCCCCGCCGACCATCGCGCTGGGCAGGGGCGCAGGCGATGGAACGGGTGACGCGACGGGGGACGCGCTGGATGCCTCGGCCTCCACGGGACCGCCACGGTTCCCCTCGCCGGCACGAGCCTGGTCATCAGCGAACGTCTTAAGATCGGGCACCGGCTCGCGCGGCGGATCGAAGGAGCCCGGTGGCGGCTCTTCCCCGTTGGCGGCCATCGCCTCGCGCATGGAAGCGACGGCGACCTCGATCATCGAGTCGTCGGGCTGCTTGGTGGTGATGCCCTGGAGCCAGATACCGGGCAGGAAGAGCCAGCGAGTCCAGCGGCTCTCGCGACGCCGCGCGCCCCAGCGCAGGATCTCGTAGGAGACCGAGGCGATGACCGGGATGAGCACGATACGTGACGCGATGGTCACCAAAAGATCGTGCCCGGCCAGCAGGCTGAACAGGATGATCGAGACGATGATGAAGACCACCAGGAACTCCGTGCCGCAGCGCGGATGGGCCGTGGGGTAGCGGCGGATCCGCTCGATGGTCAACGGATCCTCGTGCTCCAGGGCGTGGATGGTCATGTGCTCTGCGCCGTGGTACTGGAAGACGCGGCGGATCTCCGCCGAGCGGCTTACCAACAAGAGATAGCCCACGAAGATGGCCGACTGGATGAGGCCCTCCACGAGGTGCTGGATGACCACCTGTCCACCGGGGATGACCGCCTCCGTGCCCATGCGGGAGAGGAGCAGCGGCAGGATGGTGAAGAGGCTGACGGCTATGCCCACCGTGAACAGCATGGTCAGCGCGACCGCGCCTCGGCCCATGGCCACGCCCTCTCCCGCCGCCGCGATGGAACCAGAGCGCATCAGCCAGCGTGTGCCCACCACGAGCGTCTCGTAGAGCACGATGAGTCCACGAAAGAAGGGAGCGCGCGCGAAGCGATTGCGATGAAGCAGGCTGTCGAGAGGCTCCTGAGCCACGAAGATGCGGCCGTCCGGACCCCGCACCGCCACGCCTATCGCATCCCGGCCGCGCATCAGCACTCCCTCCATGAGGGCCTGGCCGCCGTATGCGAATCGAGCCATGGGAGCTGCTCCTCAGGCCGTCGTCAGGAGAGAGCCGAGAGGCTCACCGGTGACGGCCGCGCGATCAGAGCCGCGTCGAGCGCTCGAGGCGCTTCTGGAAGCGCTCGACCTGGCCCGCCGTGTCAACGATGGTCTGCTTGCCGGTGAAGAAGGGGTGGCAGTTCGAGCACACGTCGACACGCAGCTCGGGCTGCGTGGACCCGATGGTGAAGGTGATGTGGCACGACCCGCAGACGACCTGCGCCTGGTGGTACGTGGGGTGGATATCCGGTTTCATGTTCTTCCTCAGGCGCCCGCGGCGATCGTTTCGGCGGCTTCCTGCTCGACGCGGATGCGCTTCTTGTCTCGACGGGCATGCTCGAACCGGACTCGGCCGGCGACGGTCGCGAAGACCGTGTAGTCGCGACCCAGCCCAGTGCCCTGCCCAGCCAGGAAGGTCATGCCCCGCTGGCGGACGATGATCGAGCCGGCACTCACCAGCTGCCCGTCGCCGCACTTGACGCCCAGCCGTTGGCCGGCGCTGTCGCGGCCGTTCTTGGAGCTGGAGCCGGCCTTCTTGTGTGCCACTTTGCTACTCGTCCTTCCTGGATGCGTCGGGAGTCGCGGCGCTGTCCGCGACGGCTTCGTCGACGGCGGCGTCGGGGGCGGCGTCGGCCGCAGCGGGTTCGGCGCCGCCCGGGGCGGCTTCCGGGTCGGCCGGGGTCTCGTCGGAGTCGGCCGGAGCCTCTTCCAAGTCGGGCCCGGCGTGTTCGGCTGCGACCGGTTCTGCCGTCTCCACGGTCGCCTCGGATGCCGACGCTGTCGTGGATCCTGACCTGCCGGTCCGGGAGCGGCCCTTCCTGACCGGCTCCGTGGCCTCGGCCTCGGCCTCGGACTTCGCCTGGGCCTCGGCATCGGCGGCCAGCTTGGCGGCGAGCGCCTGGTCCGCGGCCGCCTGCCGGGAGGCTTCCGCCTCGCGCTCCTCACGGGCGCGTCGCTCATCGGACCGCACCTTGGCAGCATCCTCGGCGGCGCTTCGGCCAGCGAGGCTGATCTCGGAGATGCGCAGCACCGTCAGTTCCTGGCGATGACCCTTCTTGACGCGCCGCCGCGCCTTGGGCTTGTACTTGAAGACGATGAGCTTCTCGCCGCGGTCCTGTCGCACGACATCAGCCCGCACCAGTGCGCCCTCGACCAGCGGGCTGCCGATGGTCGCCTGATCACCGTCGGCGACCAGAAGGATGCGGTCGAGATCGATGGTCTGACCGGCGTCCACCTCGAGATGCTCGACCTCGATCTCCGTGCCGAACTCGACGCGGTACTGCTTGCCGCCGGTTTCGATGACTGCGTACATGGTTCCCCGAGGATGTCGCTTGATGGGCATGTAAGAGCGACCTGGGGGCGGGCACGGCGCAGCGCCATGCGGATCCCCGTAGGACGCGAAAGGGGATAGTACCCGTTCTCCGACTCGAGCGTCAACGCCGGCTCCTCCGCGTGTGGACGGCACGCCGGGTCGATCGCGTGTCGAGGGACGGCGATCCCGTCCGCGGTCAAGTGGACAGCGACTGTCTCCCGCTAAGCGGGCAGTGACTTTCGTCTCCCCGCGATCCCGGTGCGCCGAGCATGCCAAGGAACCGAGGAAGGCCGGCTTCGGAGCCGCTTGGTCCCCTCACTGGAGCCCGCCAAGGGCCTTCCTCCTCGAATCGGCACGCCCGTGGCTGAATGACGTCGCAGGCGGCGTTCGACGGTGGTGGCCCCGAACGCGATCCGTCGGTTGGCACGCCCGGCATGCCAAGGTTCCGGCATCCCGGACGACCGTGATGGCGGCGTCGCCATCCCTCGTGGTCAACGTGACGCCTTCTCGCCACGGCGGCGATGGTCGGCGGCCGATGCCCAGCGTAGCTGCGGTGCTTGCGGGTCGGCGTTGTCAACCATGACGTCCGCAAGCGACTCGGGCCGGACCTCCTCCAGGTAGATCCGCTGACCAGGCAGGTATCGCTCGGCATATCTCTGCCGCACGATCGCCTCCGACCCGAACAGGTCGCGGTCGCGGAGCACGGCCCGACGTACCGTCTCCTCGAACGGGACCGTCACGAAGATCCGGAAGTCCCAGGCGTCGATGAGTTCGGGGCGAAGCAGGAACACGCCGTCGAAGAGCAGGACTGCGTCATGAGGCGCATATTCGGTCGCGTACGGCAGCGGCGAGTCGGTTGGGTGGTCGAAGACGGCACGCCGGTACCGCCGGTGGCCGCCAGGCCCCAGGGGCGTGAGCAGCACCTCGTGCAATGCCGGGTAGTCGAACGAGTCGCGGTAGTAGCCCTCGGGCGACTCGGTCCCGCGCGTCAGGCGTGCGACCCGAGGACGGTGGAAGCCATCGACGGAGGCTCGGATGACCGGACGCCCAGTGGCTTGTATCAGGGCTGCCAGCTCATCACCGAGGGTCGTCTTGCCGGCTGCATCCGGTCCATCGATGGCCACGCGAATGTGGTGACGAAGGTCGATCCTGATGATGGCTTCGGCCAGGGTCCGGAGGGCCGTCGCCCGATGACCGCTCTGCGCCGGCCTGAGGATGGACACTCACGCCATGGATCATCGCGCACATCGCTGACGGACCGTGTCCGCCCAGCGGTTCAGGCCCCTGAGTCGAGCCCGCTGCTGCTGCTGGAACGCCGCACGCTCGCCGTGTGCAGATGGGCACAGACTTCACAGACGCGCCGCGAGTGCGGCCACCACCCGGCTGGGTATGAGATGACCAGAGGAGGAAGCACCGAGATGAACCAGGTGGGATCCGCGTCGGACGACGGGGATCAGGACCGATTGCCTCCGCTGTGGCGGCGAGTTGCGCCACAGCGGCGTCTTCCGATTTCGCACAGGCGGTGAGAGCGGCGGCATGACCGTCATGTTCAGCATGGTCCAGATGAGCGAGACGCTGGTCGACCTCCAGGTCCTCGCGTGCGCCCGCTGCCGTCAGGTCGTCTTCGTCGCGGTGCAGCCCGACGGATCAGGCCCTCGTCCAGGGTGGCCTCAGCCAGCGTGATCCGCCCTGGCCCTCTGCTACGCTCGCGCCGATGAGCATGACCCCGGCCATCCCCAGCGCTCAGCCGGTGATCATCGCGCCGACGTCCATCGATCCCACGCCGCGCCTGCGTCCGCCCACGCCACGAGCGGCGCTGGTGATCCTCACGGTCATCCTGCTGGGCGTCATCTTCTACGTGGCGCGCGGCGCGCTCGGTCCCTTCGTGCTGGGGCTGATCCTGATCTACATCATGGATCCGGCCGTCGACCGCCTGGCGCGCTTACGCGTGGGGCGATTTCGCATGCCCCGAGCACTGGCCGTGCTGCTCATCTACATCGTGACCATCGCCATCCTCATCCAGGGCCTCTCCTTCCTGCTGGGTCCTTTGGTCCGACAGATCGGGGCGTTCGTGGCCGACGCGCCAGCGTTCCTGTCCGCACTCCAGGACTGGTATCTCACGGCGGACCTGCCCGCGTTCGTGCGCAGCGCGGTGGACGGATTGCTGGCACGCACCAGCGAGGCCAGCGAAGGCCTGGACCCGGGCACGCTCGTGCCCCTGGCTCAGGGTGTCGTGGGCTTCCTCGGCTCGCTCTTCGGCCTCCTCATCATCCCGGTCTGGGCCTTCTACCTGCTGAAGGATCGCCCCAGCCTCGCCGCCGCCATCAACCAGGCCATCCCGGCGACGTGGCGCCGGGATGTCTGGGCGTCAGTGGGCATCGTCAATCGCATCTTCGGCCGCTGGCTGCGCGCACAGGTGCTGCTCGGCCTGGTCATCGGGGTGGCCACCTTCGTGGGCCTCGAGATCCTGTCGTTCACCGTCGATCCACGCTTCGGAGACTTCGCCATCCTGCTTGCGGTGGTGGCCGGGCTGGCCGAGCTGTTGCCCATCATCGGCCCCATCCTCTCGATGATCCCCACGCTGCTCATCGCGCTGACGGTCCGCGACCCGGTGCAGGGCATCATCGCCGTGGTAGTGCTGTACCTGATCGTGCAGCAGGTCGAGAACAACATCCTCGTGCCCATCGTGCAATCCGACGCTATCGCGCTGCACCCATCCGCGGTGATCCTGTCGCTCATCGTGGGCGCCTCCATCGCGGGGCTGTTGGGCGCCATCTTCGCGCTGCCCCTGGCCGCCGCCGGCCGGGACCTGTACCGCTACTTCTTCCGGCGCCTGAGCGAGCACGACCCCACCGTGCCGCCGCCCGACGATCCAGACCTCCTGCCCTTCCGCGACCGGCTGCCCGACGCTCAGGGACGGCTCCAGGGATCGGAGCAGGAGCTGCCCCCGGACCGCCAGGCGCCGCCGCAGGAGGATGCCGAGCCGGAACAGACGCATCTTGAGTCGCTCGACGACCCGAGCGAAGGCACCGAGCCCATGGGCCCACGGGGCGCCGAACGATGACCAAGCGTCCTCGCCGACTACCATGGCCCAGGATCGCCTACCAGTCGGGTCTGCCCTGGCGCATGGCCACACTCTGGAGGATGCCCAGCCCGATGGCGTAGCTGGTCAGCGACGCGCCACCGTGCGTCACGAAGGGCAGCGGGATACCGGTCACCGGCATCACGCCCAAGACCATCCCGAAGTTGACCATGAGCTGAAAGAGCAGCATGGAGGCGATGGCCGCAGCGAACGCGGAGCCGAATGGATCGCGCGCGCGCCAGCCTACGACGAGGATCCGCCACAGGAGCATCGCGAACAGCAGCAGCAGCACGACGCCGCCCACGAAGCCCAGCTCCTCGGCCAGCGTGGCCGCCACGAAGTCGGTCGCGGAGACGGGCAGGTAATCGAGCTGCGTCTGGGAGCCATTGGTCAGGCCCTTGCCGAACAGTCCACCCGAACCGACCGCGATCTGTGACTGGATGAGCTGATATCCGGAGTTCTGTGGATCGGCTGAGGGATCCAGGAACGAGATGAGCCGTCGCTTCTGATAATCCTCCAGGATGTACGCCCAGGCGACGGGCACCATCGCCAGGACGCCGGCCGCAGCCAGCAGCAGCCAACGCAGCCCCGCGCCGGAAAGGAAGAGGCTTCCGAAGACGATCGCGCCGAAGACCAGGGAGGTGCCCAGGTCCGGCTGGACGAGCACCAGGGCGAGAGCGGGGAGCACCAGCAGGAATGCCCCCAGCGTGGTGGCCAGACTCTTGAGCTGGCCCTGGCGGCCCGCCAGATAGTTGGCCAGCACGACTGCCATCAGGATCTTGGCCAGCTCGGAGAACTGGAACTGGACCGGACCGATGGTCACCCATCGTGAGACGCCGCCGACGCCGCTGCCCGTGGCCAGAGTGAGCACCAACAGCCCGAGGTTGACGAGATAGACCGGCCAGGCCAGCGTCTTGAGCCAGCGGTAGTCGATGGTGGCTGCCACGGTGAACATCACGATGGCGATGGCCAGCCACATCAGGCCCCGAGTGAAGATGGACCCGGCTTCCAGCGGTGTGCCGCCACTGCTGGTGTAGGCCATCAGCAGGCCGATCACGGCCAGGGCCAGGGCGTACAGCGCGAGCTGCAGGTCGAAGTGGGACCACGTGCCCGAGGAGGGACGAGCGCCAAGGGCACCCGCCCGCGCCGGCTGGACGCGCATCGTGCCCATCAGCTCAACGCTCCCCCATCGATGCCGGTCCTTGCGCCGCCGGCCGTCGCGCGTTCACTGCCCATAGAAGTTGTCGCGCTCCAGGATCCAGTCCTGACGCAGATCCACGTCCAGGTCGTAGTGCAACTGCAGGAAGTACTTGACGATCTCGGTGGCGGCATTGCCGGTGGTCCGGGAATCGTAGGCGAAGGCAAGGACCGCCAGCTCCGAGTCGGTGCGCGAGACCGCCTCGACACCGTTCGGGTCGCTGTCCTTCTTCCAGGGATCCTTGGGCACGAAGCCGGCGAACCAAGAGTGGTACGGAAGGCGGCCTTTCGCGTCACGCACGCCGAACTCGGCGGTGCCGGTCTTGCCCGCCACGACGATGGGCAGGTCGACCAGATTGTAGGTCTGGCGAATGGTCACCACCCGCCGTGCCGCCCGGCGCATGGTGCGCAGCACGTCGGCATCGAAAGGCAACTGGCGGATCAGCTGAGGCTCTATCTCATCGACCACCTCGCCGTTGGGTCCCAGGATACGTCGGACGATCTGTGGCTTGAGGAGCCGCCCCCCGTTGGCCAGCGCGGCAAAGGCATTGAGCACCTGGATGGGCGGGAACGAGTTATAGCCCTGGCCGATACCGGCCTGGTAGACCTCGCCGGGATAGATGGGCTCGTTCATCAGGCTCATCTTCCAGTCATTGGTGGGCAGGATGCCCGGCACCTCGCCGGGCAGGTCGATACCGGTCCTCTGGCCGAAGCCGAACTGGCTTCCCCAGTGCGCCAAGCGGTCGATGCCGAGCTCGCCCGCTATCTGGAAGAAGAAGGTGTCGCTGGAGCGGCCGAACCCGTCGTAGATGTTCAGCGGCCCGAAGCCCTGCCGATTCCAGTCCCAGTACTTGGTCGAGCCGATGCTCAGGTAAGCCCGAGTCTGGAGGATGGTCCGATCGGTGAGGATGCCGTCCTGAAGGCCGCCGGCACCGGCGACCAGCTTGTACGTGGAGCCGGGCGGAACGTGATCGACGATGGCGTGGTTGCGTAGCGGCGCGCCCGGTGCATCGAGGAGTGCCTGGTAATCCGCCGTGGAGATCCCCCTAGCGAACAAGTTGTTGTCGTAGCTTGGCAGCGAGACCATGGCCAGGACCTCACCCGTTTGAGGGTTCATGGCCATGATCACGCCTTGCTCCAGACCGATCCGGTCCATCGCCCAGCGCAGGGCGGTCTCGGCGTCACGCTGGATGTCGACATCGATGCTCAGCTCGAGGGAGTTGCCGGGCTCAGCCGGCTGGAGGGTCCGCAGAAGCCGAATGGCCTCACCACGAGCGTCGACCTCGATCTGCTCCACGCCATAGTCACCGCGCAAGACCTCTTCGAAGGTGGCCTCCACCCCCTGCTTGCCGACGGTGTCGTCATGCAGATAGCCCAGACTGCCAACGCGCGCCAGGTCGTCGGGCGTCACCGCTCCGGTGAAACCCAGGATGTGTGCTACCAGCCCGCCGTAGGGATACTCGCGTTGTGGCTCAACGATGACCTCGACGCCGGGCAGCTCGAGATGCTCCTCGCGGATGATCAGAGCGATCTCCTCAGGAACGCCACGGGCGACGTTGGCCAGGTCGAAGCGGTTCGCCGCTGCGCGGTCGAGCGCCTCCGTGATGTCCGCGGCGGAGATGTCAAGCAAGGTCGCCAGCCGCTCGATCACAGCCGGTCGCTGGCTCAAGGGCATATCAGCGGGACGTGCCTTGACGGCGAACGTGGCCACGTTGTCGACCAACTGGCGGCCAGTGCGGTCGAAGATGAGCCCGCGGGGTGCCCGCACGGGCTGGAGCCTGATGCGGTTCTCTCGTGCCAGACCGGCGTAATAGCCGCCGCTGACGACCTGGAGGGTGAAGAGGCGCAGTCCGAGGGTCGCCACGACGAGGGCGATGATCAGCGCAAAGACGATGAAGCGCGGCCACAGACGGACCTGACGAGCCGGCTCCCCAAGCGACATGCCGTTCACGGGGTCACCATTCCAGGCCCTCGACGCCACCGAAGCGACGGTACAACGCTTGCGTGACGTGGGCAGCCGCCAGTGCCATCAGGCTGTTCATCATCGCGATGACCAGGAAGGCTTGCACCGGTATCGGCGCCATGCCGATGCCCGCCGTGATACCCAGGATCGCCAACAGAAGGGCCTGGAAGGGCCACGAGAGGACGAACGTCGCGATGCCCACCGTCACCGATCGAGGTGACCGGGCCAGGCGCGAGATCAGCGCCGATATGCCGGTCACGACCAGCATGGCCAGCGCAGTGGCGCCGAGTGGGCGCCCGGTGAGCGCATCGATGAGCAGGCCGCCGACCAAGGCCAACGCGACGGCTTCGTCGAACCCGACCACCATCGCGAAAACGATGGCCAGGACGAATACGAGGTCCGGCTTGGCACCCGCAATGCTGAGTTCGGAAAGGACACTGGTCTCCAGGAGCGCCGCCAGCGAAGCGGTGACGACGGCGACGGGCATGCTCATCGATGGATGCCCCCTTCCGCGCCGGAGCCGGTCCGTGGGTGCCGGCGCTGTCGCCCTCGGCGCTGGACACCGGCCGCGATTATAGCCGGATACAGCCTGCAACTCCCCAGGTCGAAGCGGTCATTCAGCCTCCAAGGACCACGCAACCGTCGCTTCGGTGGTTCAGTCAACAACCATCCCGGGGGGCTCGTTGCGAGGACGACGTTCCACGTGAAACGGTGGCGAGGCCATCGATGTTTCACGTGGAACCGTCGCGTGCCGGGGTCGACAAACGCCTGGAGGCATGATGCGCGCCGCTAAGTGGACGCCAAAGGCCAGATAAGGGCCGTCGCCGAAGATGTCGCCGGAAAAGGCGTCGGTCCAACGGCGCGTACGCTTCGAGTCGGATAGAATCCATGAACGTGAAGCACTCGAGACGATCACTGAGTGGGTGAGATCGTCGCCTGCGCGAACCAGAAAGGCGGCGTAGGCAAGACCACGACCGTGGTGAACGTCGCGTCGTACTTGGCACAGTCGGGCCGGCGGGTGCTAGTAGTGGATCTCGATCCCCAGGGCAACGCCACCAGCGGATTGGGCATCGACCGCGAGGGACTAGGGGGCTCGGCCTACGATCTCCTCGTCAGCATGCAGCCTGCTGTGGAGCTTGAGCGCCTCAGCCAGATAGATGGCCTCCGCATCATCCCGTCCGGACGGGAGCTGGCGGGTGTCGAGGTCGAACTGGTGGCCCTCGAGGGCCGCGAGCGCAGGCTCCAGCGGGCACTTCGCTCCGAGCTCGATCGGTTCGACTTCATATTTCTGGACTGTCCGCCATCGCTGGGACTCATCACCGTCAACGCGCTCACTGCCGCCCGCAGCGTCCTCATCCCGATCCAATGCGAGTACTACGCGCTCGAGGGTCTCTCGCAACTCATGTCCACGATCGACCTCATCCGCGACAACCTGAATCCCGGTCTCCGCGTGAACGGCATCCTGCTGACGATGTACGACGGACGTACGACTCTTTCCGCCGATGTCTCCGCAGAAGTCCGGCGGCACCTGCCGGGGCAGGTATTCGACGCGGTCGTACCCCGTAGCGTGCGACTCGCGGAAGCACCTGGCTACGGGAAGCCCATCACGCTTTACAGCCCCGAATCTCCCGGCGCGCAAGCCTACCGGGAGCTGGCGCAGGAGATCCTGGCACGAGACTCCGCGCTGAGGCCAGGCGCGGACCGGACGCCTGTCTGGATGGGCTCAGCATGACGGCCGAGTTCCGCCGTCCCACGGGCGGCCTCGGGCGCGGCCTCAGCGCGCTGATCCCGGCAGCGGATACCGATCGGACACGGGAGATCGCTCTGCGCGACATCGTCCTCAATCCCGATCAGCCCCGACAGCGCTTCGATGACGAGGCCCTGGCCAGCCTCGCCGCGAGCATCGCCGAGCACGGGGTCCTTCAGCCGGTCCTGGCGATGCAGGTGACGGGCGGCTACCAGTTGGTCGCCGGCGAGCGAAGATTCCGTGCCGCCGAGATGGCCGGACTGGAGCGTATCCCGGCCGTCATCCGGACCGTGGACGAGCAACAGCGTTTAGCCCTGGCTCTCGTCGAGAATCTGCAGCGCGCCGACCTCAACGCGCTGGACGAAGCGCGCGCGTTCCGAAGACTGGCCGACGAGTTCGGCCTGACACACGAGGAGATCGGCTCCCGCGTGGGCCGATCGCGGCCCGCCATCGCCAATACGCTGCGCCTGCTGGACGCGTCCCTCGAAGTGCAGGCTGCTGTCGGGGAGGGTCGCATCAGCGAGGGACACGGGCGGGCTATCGTGGCACTCGAAACACATGAGGAGCAGGATCGACTGCTCACGGTGGTCACCGGACGTGCCTTGTCGGTACGCCAGACGGAGGCTCGCGTCCGCCGTCTCAAGTCGTCCGAAGGGGATGTCGGTGAGGATCGCGCGGTCGATCCTGACATCGAGCGGCTGGAGGCTGGCCTGCGCTCGGCCTTGGGCACCAAGGTGACCTTGTCGACGCACCGTCGAGGAGGACGCATCACCATCGACTACTACGACGATGACGATCTAGGTCGGTTGTATGAACGGCTGGCGGGCGACAAGCCATGACCGAGACGCTCCGCCGACCGGGAGCCGCCACGGCTGAAGCGGAAGCCGAGGGCCGGCTGACGCGCAGTGCGGCGAGCACCTACACCGCGGAGAGCATCCAGGTCCTGGAGGGCCTGGAAGCCGTTCGTCGTCGTCCCGGCATGTATATCGGCTCCACCGACGCGCGCGGCCTGCACCATCTGGTCTGGGAAGTCGTCGACAACTCCATCGATGAGGCCATGGCCGGCCATGCCACGCGCATCGAGGTCCACATCCAGAGCGACGGCAGCGTCCTAACCCGCGACGACGGCCGAGGCGTGCCCGTGGGCATGCAGAGACAGACCGGCAAGGACGCTCTGGAGGTGGTGCACACCGTGCTGCACGCGGGTGGCAAGTTCGGCGGAGGCGGCTACAAGGTCTCCGGCGGCCTCCATGGCGTCGGTGTGAGCGTGGTCAACGCGCTGTCGGAGTGGCTCAAGGTCGAATCGGCACGCGACGGCCGGCTCTGGACCCAGGACTACGTGCGTGGCGCGCCCACGGCTCCCGTGCGTCAGATGGGGCCTTCTCACGGCCGCACGGGAACCACCACCCACTTCAAGCCGGATGGTGAGGTCTTCGAGACCCTCGACTTCAGCTTCGACACCATCGCACAGCGCATGCGCGAGTCGGCCTATCTCAACAAGGGCATCTGGATCAGCCTGCACGACGAACGCGTCGAGCCGGCCCGCGAGAAGTCGTTCTACTTCGAGGGTGGCCTCATCAGCTTCGTCCGACACCTCAACAAGGGCAAGGACGTGCTCCACACGCGGCCCATGTATGTGGAGCGCAAGGACGGTCCCACGGCCATCGAGGTGGCCCTTCAGTACAACGACTCCTTCACGGAGACCGTGCTGGCCTTCGCCAACAACATCAACACCGTGGATGGCGGCACGCATGTCACCGGGTTCCGGGCGGCCCTCACCAGCTCTCTCAACGACTGGGCGCGCCGCCAGGGCCTGATCAAGGACTCCGGCGGGAACCTGTCCGGTGACGACGTACGAGAAGGACTCACGGCGGTCATCAGCGTCAAGCTGGTCGATCCCCAGTTCGAGGGCCAGACCAAGGCGAAGCTGGGCAACGCGGAGGTCAAGGGACAGGTCCAGGGTGCCCTCGCCGAAGGGATCATGCAGTACCTCGATGAGAATCCCGGCGACGGCCGCAAGATCATCGAGAAGTCGCTCACCGCGGCACGCGCCCGCGAAGCCGCTCGCAAAGCCCGCGATCTGGTCATCCGGAAGAGCGCCCTGGAGGGCTCCGCACTGCCCGGCAAGCTGGCCGACTGCCAGGAACGCGACCCGGAACGCAGCGAGCTCTACATCGTGGAGGGCGACTCCGCGGGTGGCTCCGCCAAGCAGGGCCGTGACCGGCGCTCTCAGGCCATCCTGCCCATGTTCGGCAAGATGCTCAACGTGGAGAAGGCCCGTCTGGACAAGGTCCTCTCCAGCGAGAAGATCCGCCCGCTCATCATCGCCCTGGGCACCGGCATCGGGGAGACCTTCGATCTCGCCAAGCTGCGCTACCACAAGGTCATCCTGCTGGCCGACGCGGACGTCGACGGTGCCCATATCCGCACGCTGCTGATGACCTTCTTCTACCGCAACATGCCTGAGATCGTGGAGAACGGCCACCTCTTCATCGCCCAGCCTCCGCTGTTCCGGGTGAGCACCGGAAAGGTCACGCGGTACGCTCGCGACGAGCGCGAACGGGACGCCATCGTCAAGGACATGAAGGTCAAGAACCTGACCGTGCAGCGCTTCAAGGGCCTGGGCGAGATGAACGCCGAACAGCTCTGGGACACGACCATGAACCCCGCCACCCGGACGCTGCTCCAGGTGAACCTGGACAACGCCGTCGAGGCAGACCACCTCTTCACGACGCTTATGGGTGAGAAGGTCGCGCCGCGCAAGGATTTCATCAAGGCTGAGGCACGGAAAGTGCAGAACCTTGACATCTGATGTCAGCGCGCGGGCGCAGGCCTGGCTTGAGGAGCGGCGGCCGGAAGCGCGCGGCCTCGGCCAGCAGTTGTCCGAGCTCATCGACGACCCGGAGAGCTTCGTGACGGTGCTGCGCAACGGGTTCGAGCGACTCTCGGACGGCGCCTATGCCGCTGAGCAGGAGCGCGTGGCACCGGGTTCCGGGGTGGTCATCGGGGTGCGATGGCCACTGGTCCGGGCTGTGGGACGGCAGTTGCGCGGAGCCCTGCTCCAGGGCAGCTCCGCGTCGGCCATCTCGCTCGCCCAGCGACTGGTCCGCTCGGAGACACGTGAGGTACGGCTGTTCGCCACGGTGCCCCTCGAGGCGAGCCTCTCGGACGACCCTGAACGAACCTGGCAGGTGCTGCGGCGCCTGGCTCGTGCGGCGACCGACTGGATCAGCGTCGATGCGATGGCGGACCTCGTGGCCCTCGGCATCATCGCCGAACCTCGCCGCTGGGCGGAACTGGAGCAACTGGTCTACTCGACCAGCACGTGGGAGCGACGACTGGTGGGCTCAACGCTGGCCCGCATGCCCTTTCAGGTGCCGTCCTCCCAACGGGGAATGCTCGACGGCGTGCGCGGTCTCACGCTCATCGAGTCGATGATGGGCGACGCCGAGGAGCCGGTGCAGAAGGCGCTCGGCTGGGCCCTTCGCGAGTGGACGCGCGTGCACGCCCCGGGGGTGGCGGCGCTCCTGGGGGCCGAGGCGGCCATCGCCGCTCGTGACGATGATGGGCATCGCGCCTGGGTGATCCGCGACGCGCTCAGCGCGCAGCCCGCCAACGTGGCGCGAGACCTGCGCGGACGGATCGCCTCGGTGCACCGGCGCAGCGGTGCCCCCGCCACGAGCCGGGCCGCGGCCGTGGCCTCGGAGTTCGTAGCTGCCCTGGGCGGGACCGAGCGGGTCGTGCAGCACCAGGGTGAGCGCATGCCCGGAGCACGACCGTGAGCGACGAGCCGCAGCGCGTCATCCGGGTGCCCATCGAGGATGAGCTGAAGAGCGCCTATCTCGATTACGCCATGAGCGTGATCGTCTCCCGTGCTCTGCCGGACGTACGCGACGGCCTGAAGCCGGTCCACCGCCGGATCCTCTACACCATGAACGAGATGAACCTCACCGTCACCTCCTCGTACCGCAAGTGCGCGGCGATCGTGGGCGAGGTGATGGGCAAGTACCACCCGCACGGCGATCTTTCGCTCTACGACGCGCTGGTGCGCCTCGCCCAGGACTTCTCGCTGCGCTACCAACTGGTGGACGGGCAGGGCAACTTCGGCTCGGTCGACGGCGACCCCCCGGCAGCCATGCGTTACACCGAGGCGCGCATGACGGCCATCGCGGCGGAGCTGCTGGCCGACATCGAGAAGGACACCGTCGACTTCGTCGAGAACTACGACGGCACGCGCATGCAGCCGTCGGTCCTGCCGGCCAAGTTGCCCAACCTGCTCATCAACGGCTCGGCCGGCATCGCCGTGGGCATGGCCACCAACATCCCGCCGCACCACCTGGGCGAGATAACGCGAGCGACCGCCGCCCTCATCGACGATCCCGACCTCACCAACGATCAGCTCAGCGAGCTCGTGCTCGGGCCGGACTTTCCCACGGCCGCCACGATCTTCCGCTTCGAACGCCGCCGCAACGCCGCCACAGGGCAATGGGAGCAGGTCGACGCCATCCGCGATCTCTACGCCCATGGACGCGGCCG
>JACCQX010000129.1 GCA_013813905.1 Chloroflexota bacterium | reverse complement strand
TCGTAGTTCCAGGTGGGCAGCAGCCCCAGGTAGGCCTGGGCGATGGCGTTGGGCAGCGGCAGGCCGCTGATGTTCGGATACCAGAGGATGAAGAAGACCGTGGCCACGCCGACGAAACCGACGACCCAGCGCCGCGGGTCGCGAGCGCGCAGGGCGAGGTAGGCAGGCCCGGCCAACAGCACCAACGCGACCAGCGCCAGCTCCTCCGCCTGGAAGGTGAGCGTCGTCAGCGTCGCGCCGCGGAAGAGGAGCTGGGCCAGGGCAGCGCCGGCCGCGGCGACCAGAGCGATGCCCATCATGAGCGCCAGTGGCGAGACCGCCACCACCCGTCCGCCGAGGGAGACCTCGGCCAGCGCTCGTCGGTCCGGGGCACGCAGTTGACTGCGTACCACCCAGGCGATGGCCACGCCGGCCACGATCAGGACGACCAGGGCCACGACCACCGAATCGGCCACGCTGACCGACCGCGTCAGCGGACCGCACGCCACGCCGTCCGGATGCACCTCCTGAGTGCCCGCCGCGGCGCAGAGCGGCATGCGGAAGAGCCACAGCAGCGGCGGGCCGAGGATGGCCAGCGCGCCCGCCGCGCGCGCCAGCAGGAAGGTCCGTGAGGATGCGCCGTGCCACAGCTCGGCCAGGAAGTAGGACAGTGCCAGGAGCGTGAAGGGCAGGCTGGTGAAGACGTGGTACTGGAAGGTCGCCCGGTCGATGCGCGCCCAGGGCAGCCAGAGGCAGGCGATGGACAGCACGATCAGCGTCAGCGGCAGGCTCCGACGTGCCCAGGCCTGCCAGGCACAGAAGGCCACGGCAGGGATGCCCAGCCAGAAGATGACCAGATTGCCCGTGTCGTAGATCACGCCCGTGGTCGAGTTGGCGAAGCCCTGCTGATAGAACCAGACCGGCTTGAGGTCGAAGGGCCAGGCCCAGAACGGTGACGACGCGGCGTGTGAGGCGCGCAGGTCATCGTGGTACTCGTACATGTTGCGAGTGAGCTCGAGGAGGGTCTGTCCGGTATTTCCCGGCGGCCACCACTCGATCAGGCGGTTGGTGATGGGCTCGTTGAGCAGCGCCCAGGGCACGTAGCTGGCGATGTAGACCACGAAGGGCAGAGCCGCCACCGATCCAAGGGCGAAGAGCCACGGGATGCCCGTGAACCAGCCCGGCCGCAGCCATCCTGCAGGAGCTGGCGAGGGCACGGGTTCTACCGGATCCCTCGGACGCAGTGGGGCCAACGGCCCTACCCCGATGCGCGCGCCGAGCCACGACGCTCCGTAAGCTGCGGCTCCCAGGAAGAGCAGGGCCGCCCCGGCCGCCAGCAGAGGATCAGCGGCCAGCAGGCTCGAACCCTCCGGTGGTGCGACCGGTGTCGCCGGCCCGGCAACCAGCCCGGCCAGCGCCAACAGGGCACCGGCCACGCTCGGCGCGATCACGGCGAAGCGCAGCTCGTCCAGGCTGAAGCGCACCGGCCGGCGCACCATGGCCACGGCCAACAGCGCCGTGAGCGTCACCATCAGGATCAGGAACATGAAGTTAAGGCCCGGATCGGGCACGTCCTCCGGCGGACGGATGGCGAGATAGCCCAGGAAGCCGGTCAGGCCGATCATGCCCACGAGCGCGATGATCCGGCCGAGGGCAGAGCGGAGCAGGATGAGCAGCACGACCAGACCGATGGCATAGGCGCCGGCCCATTTGGAGGCGAGGGCCAGGCCCAGCAGGAGCCCGACCGTCGGTAACCCCAGCAGCACCGCCAGACGTCCTCGCCAGATGCCCAGGTAGAGGGGCGCGAAGACCGCCAGGGCAGCCACGATGAAGCCGGTCACGTAGGTGTCGTTCATGGCGATGCGCGCGTTGACGAAGAACATGCTCTCCACCATCACGAGCGCGGCGGTCAGGACGGCCACGCTGCGCCGCCGGAAGAGTGTCCGGGCCAGGACGTAGAGCGCCGCGGCCGTGAGAGCGCCCATCAGCACGCCGGGCAGGCGCCAGGCGAAGGCGTGCGAGCCCACGTCCACGCTGGCCATCGTGCCGTCCGCGGACAGCGCCAGGAGGGCTTGGCGATCCTCGGCGGGCCTGTCCGGCTGGACGTCCATGAGCGTGACGCGCGGCTCGAAGGGAAGGCGCGCGTCAGCGAAGACGGCATTGCCGTGGGGCTCGACCACGTAGACCGTGTGCGCCTCGCCGTCCGGCGTCAGGCCCACGGCATGCACCAGGTTCGTGGCCTCGTCGTAGAGCACCGCCGAGACCTCGCCGGGCATGGGCACCGCCGAGCCGGTGCGCGGCCCGCCCTCCGCGAGGAGGACCGTCTGGAGCTGCTCGCCGGCGGCCGCGTAGAGCGTCGGCTCGTCCAGTCCATCGACCAGGGCCATGCCGCTGACCGGCGCATCCAGGATGACCGTCTCGAGTGGCTCCAGGGTGGTCGCGTCAAGGACGGTGACGCCCTCGGTGCCGGCCACCGCCACGGCCGGACCCGACTCGATGGTCACGCCGGGCAGCTCGCCTTCATCGATGGCGCCCTGCAGGTCCGTGCGGATGTCCTCCTCGGGGTAGGCCGCCACGACCACCGGTCCATCCGCCGCGGCCAGTTCAGCCTCGATGGCGGCGGCGTCCTCGTCGAGCACCTCGGCCAGGCGCTGCGCTACCGCGGGTCCGTCATCGATCTGAGCGGGGTCGGCCATGATCCGTTCGGCTGAGGGCAGTCCTACCACGTCCGTGGACCCCTCGATGGCGCCCTGACCGGTCTCTTCACCGCTCACGCCGTCGAGGCTCACCAACGTGTCGCCCGTCATACGGACGATGAGCCGGCCATCGACGGCCGCCAGGCTCTCCACGCCGCTGGGCAGACCCGCCAGCGAACTCAGGAGATTCGGTGCTGGCACGGCGCGCGAGGGGTCGCGGCGCGTGAGGTCGAGATCGGTGGTGGCCACGTAGGAGACGCCGCCCGACTCGCTGGCCAGGTAGAGCGTGTGGGCCGTGGGATCGATCGCCAGGTTCCGCGCCGCGACCGGCAGCGCCGCGACCAGCGAGCGGTCGTGCAGGTCGTATACGCGCAGCTCGGTGTCCGTGGCCACGTACAGTCGATCGCCGTTCCGCTGGCCGGCGACGCCGGAGGGGCTCCAGCGCGGCTCGATGGCCGCTGCGAACGTCTCCGCTCCCAGCTCTGCGGTGGCCGTGACGCGATCGTTCCCGAAAGCGATCAGGCCCAGCGCGATGCCGTACTTGGCCAGGTGAGGGTGCGTGTACTCGTAGATCGAGTGACCGATGCCATAGCGCCAGTCCTGGAGGAACTCCGTGGCGGTCCGCGCGTGGTAGACCTCGTCGAAGTGCATGTCGTAGGGCTCTTCCAGGCGATACGTGCGGACCGACAGGGTGCCCAGCACGAGCAACGCGATGAGCAGGATGTCCAGACGGTCGAAGCGTCCCGGCGGCTCGCCGTGCAGCTCGCGCGAGCGATCGGCACGGACCGAGCGCACTCGCAGGTGAGCGGCGATGCGGCTGAGCAGGCTCGGAGCCGGCACGTGCCACCCGTAGGTGTCGTGCCCAGAGGCGAGCGCCGGGGCAGTGCCGGCAGCCACGAGGCGCCCCGCGGGGGCGGCAGCGCTGGCAGCGCTGGGAGCGGACGCACTGTGAGCGGGTGCCGTGCCGGCACTCCCTGGCAGGGTATCGGGCCTCCAGCGTCCGATCCGGCCCTCGCTCGTGGCCCGCGCCAAGGGGTCCGGCTGCTGCACCGCCGCGGGCCGGAGCCGCCAGGCGACGAAGGCGAACACCGAGGTTTGGAGCAGGACGCTGAGGAGCACGCCGGGATACGAGCGGAAGAGGTCACCCAGTGGTAGGCCCGCCAGGTTGTCCGTGGCGTAGAGGTCGGTGGTCAGGATGGCGTGCAGGTTCAGGAACGACCCGACGGCCAGTGCCACCGTGGCCCAGCGCCACCTGCCCTGCGCGGCGGCCAGCAACGGCAGGAAGGCGAAGGCCGGGAAGAGATACCGCTCGTGAACGCGCGTCGGGAGGATGAAGAAGCACAACGAGAGGAACACCGTGACCAGCACGATCGACCAGCGGTCGGCACGACGCAGCAGACGTCCCAGCCCGATCAGGAAGCCGCCGGCCAGGAGCAGTGTGCCGATCAGCACGCCGGGCACCGGCCCGAGAAGCGGCACGGTGTCGGCGGACCAACCACCCGTTGCCGCCAAGGGCGGGGCACCTTCGGCACCCACCAGTGCCCAGGGGTTGTAGGCGTTCACGCTCAGGTATTCATACCCGCCGGCTGTCCGCGCCATGAGGTCGATGAGGCCCGGGATGTCCAGGCCGAACGGCGCGATCACCAGGAGCAGCACCGCCAGAGCCGCCCCCGCGCTGGTGAGGATGCGGACGGGACCTTGCGTCCGCTGCGCCCGAGCCGCCAGCCAGGCCGGCAGCCACGGACGCCTGACCGGGCCCGAGCCGCGCGCGATGAGGTGGCGGCGCAGCAGGACGACCGCCACGATCGGCGCCAGCACGACGCCGAACTGTGGCTTGATGAGCCCGGCCAGGACGGCCAGGACGGCCGACCCTTCCGGGTTGCCGCGCAGCAGGGCCGCCACCCCGAGCAGCATGACGAGTGCCCCAACGGCATCGGCCTGGCCCCACAGGGCGGAGTCGTACCAGGTCACGGGGTTGAAGAGGTAGAAGCCGGCCGCCAGAAGGCCCAACCCGGGGGCGTCGTGTCCCGGCGCGCTCGACCAGCGCGCGACCATGCGGTACAGGACCGTGGCCACAGCCACGTCGGCCAGCATGGGGGGCAGCTTGATGAGGGTGCCGATGATCGCGTCCGGTGCGCTGCCCGACAGCGGCGCGAGCACGTCCGAGAGCAGGCCCACGAGCCACAGCACGTACAGATAGCCGGGCGGGTAATCCGCGAACCCGGCGTTGGCATAGAAGCTGCCTGGGCCGACGTCCGCGAGCGTCCGCGTCCACCCGCTGAACGAGGCCAGGTCGCTTTCGAAGCCGGACCCCGGCAGAAGGATGTATGCGATAGTGAGGCGGAGGGCCAGACCAGAGAGCAGCAGGATCGCGAGCGCGGAGGGCGCCGAGAGCGCTCGGGGCCGGCGATCGGACGCCTGGTGGACGCGGTCGACCCTGTTCGCCGGGGTCGAAGTCAACGTCGACCGGCCTCCAAGGGGAATGCGACGAGGTGACCGGCAGTATAACCAAGACCCCCGGCACCGCCGCCAGCCGCGCTTCGGGCCGTGACCCTTCGGTCGCCGGCTGGCGGTCCACGCTGGAGCGGGTCGATCCGGTCTGGATCGGCGGCATCTTCGTGCTGATCGCGCTGGCCGTCTATGCCGGCTCCAACCCCGAGCGGCGGAACTTCTACAACCACTTCGTATGGCAGGCGGATGCCTGGCTCCAGGGCCGGGTGGCCATCACCTACCCGGTCGTCGAGCCATTCCGGAACGACTACTTCCAGGACGTGCTGCCGCTGTCCGATCAGCCCGGCTTAGCGCTCATCCCCTTCCCGCCCCTGCCGGCCATCGTGCTCCTCCCGTTCGTGGCCGTCTTCGGGCTGGCCACGGACGCCGCCCTGGTGGCGGCGGTCTTCGGTGCCCTCAACGTGGGCCTGTGCTGGCGCATGATCCAGGGCGTCACGGCGGACCGCGGCGCGGCGGTCCTGTCGACCATCTTCTACGCCTTCGGCACTGTAGCCTGGTACGCCGCGATGCTGGGCAGCACCTGGTTCCTGGCCCACGTGCTGGCTTCGACCTTCCTGTTTGTGGCCATCAGCGCCGCCCTGGACGCGGAGCGGCGCCAGCATCTGGCGGGCCGGGCTCGGCTGGTGCTGGGCGTGGTCGACCCGCGCCAGTTCCTGGCCGGTCTCCTCCTGGGCGTGGCCGCGCTGGCTCGCCTGCCGGCCATCTTCGGGGCACCCTTCTTTGTCTTCGTGGGCGGCGGCGGAAGCCTCTTCCGACGCGCGTTCTCGGCCGGTCTGGGCGCGCTGGTCCCCGTGGCGCTGCTGCTGCTCTACAACCTGGCGGTCACCGGCCACGTCTTCCATCCCGCCTACCAGTACCTCTACGAGACGGAGTACTCGCCCCGGCCGGAGCTGATCCACCACGGCGAGTGGGCCATCGAGGATCCCCGCTACTTGCCCCAGAACGCGGTGATCATGCTGGCCTGGCCGCCCACCACGCCGGCCCTCTCGGCGGACATCTGCGCTGATCGGAGCCATCCCGACTTCCGACCCTTGCCGGAGGGCCTCGGCCTCATCTTCGACCGGGACTGCCCGCTGGTCCGCCCAGACCCACTGGGCATGAGCCTGCTGCTGAGCAGCCCGGCGTACCTGCTGGGCATCCCCGGCCTGCTGGCCATGTGGCGCAGCGGGCGTCGGCGATGGGCGGCGGGCGTGGCGCTGGCCGTGGCCGCCATCGCGCTGCTCAACCTGATGCACTTCAGCCAGGGCTGGGTGCAGTTCGGCTACCGCTTCAGCAACGACTTCGCGCCGTTCGCGATGATCCCCGTGGCGCTGGGCATCGCGCTCTACGGGGTGCGCCCCGCCACCGTGATCCCGGTGGCGCTCTCCGTGCTCATCAACGCCTGGGGCGTGTACTGGGGCGTGACGCTGGGATGGTGAGCGGCGGACTGGGCTCGAGCCGGCTCGCCGGGCGGTCGCCTCGCCAGAGACTGGCCGGCATCCTGGCCCTGGCCTGGCCGGCGCTCGGTGCGGCGGCCGTCTCGCTCGCGCTCTACGTGCCGACCCTGCTGCCGGACATCGGGTTCTGGGATACCGCCGAGTTCCAGGCCATCGGGCCGGTGCTGGGCATCGCCCACCCGACGGGCTATCCCGCCTACACCCTGCTGGCCTGGCTCGCCTCGGTGGTGCTTCAGCCACTGGGCACGGAGGCTTTTCGGGCCAACCTCCTCAGCGCGCTGCTGATGGCCTTCGCGGCCGGGTCGTTGGCAGTGGCCGTGACGCTGCTCACCCGGCGCCGCGCACTTGGTCTGGCCGCCGGGCTCTTGCTGGGACTGGCTCCGACGGTCTGGGGCAACGCGGTCCGCGCCGACGCCCATGCCCTCCACCTGGCACTGGTCTCCCTCCTGCTCGTCGTGCTGCTCATCTGGGCCGAGCGACAGCGGGCGGGTGACGCGCGGGCCGGCCGCTGGCTGGTGGCTTCGGCTGTCATCTACGGCGTGGCCCTGGGCAACCATGCCCTGACCCTGTTGCTGGCGCCGGGCATCGCGGCCTTCCTCTTCCTCGTCGAGCCCCGACTGCTGCGGCGCTGGCGCCTCGTCCTTGGCTGCCTGGCGGCGCTGGTGCTGACCACCGTCGCGCTGTACCTCTACCTGCCCCTCCGGTCAGCCATGGATCCGCCGCTCGACTATGCGGACGCCGAGGCGTGGATCCGGCTCGGTCCCGAGGGCAACGTCATCGGGGGATTCCGCTACCTCGTGCTGGGCGAGCAGTTTCGGGGCACGTTCTCCCCGCTGCCCTCCCTGGCCGATGGCATCAGTGTCGTCGCGCGCCAACTCTGGCTGGACCTGGGGCCGGTGGCGCTGTTGTCGCTGGGCGGTGTGGCGGTGGCGGCCCTGCGCTGGCGGCGGGAGCTCGCGCTTCTGGCCCTCTGGTTCGGGTCCACCTGGGTCTTCGCGCTCGGCTACCAGAACGCCAGCATCGAGCGCTACTACCTGGTGCCTCTGCTGGTGGCGGTGGTCTTCGCGGCGCTGCTGGCGGCGGTGGCGCTCGACTTCATGGAGCGCCGGGCGACGCGCTCACCTCAGGATATCCGGCGCAGTGGCGCGACCCGCGCTGCATTCGGGAGCCTTGCGCTGATCGCCCTGCTGACGCCGGCCCTGATCGCGCTGCCCGCGACGCGCCAGCGCGTCGATGCGTCGGACGAGCGTCACGCGCGCATCTGGCTGGACGCCGCCTTCGAGGCGCTGGAGCCGGACGCCGTGATCATCTCCTGGTGGAGCTACTCCACGCCCATGTGGTACGGCCAATTCGTGGAGGGGCGGCGGCGGGACGTGCTGGTCCTGGATGACCGAACGATCATCGACGAGGGCCTGGTCGACGTCAGCGGCGCGATCGATCGCTACCTGGGCGAGCGGCCGGTCTACCTCGTCCGCCTCCCGCGCGATATCGAGGCCGTCGCCGCCCGCTACCCGTTGTCGCCCGTGGAAGGGATGCCCGGTGGCGACGTCTGGAGGGTCCTCCCGCCGGAGGTCGTATACGATCGGCCGGTGTCCAGCGAGCCCGGCGCCGTCACCGCCGGACCCTGCCCGGCCCTGATCCCGCACCTGCCCGCCGCCCTGCGCTGCTCGGAAGCCGGAGGATGAGTGTCCCGACTACGCGTCGTCGTGTGCCCGCGCTGTCCTACTTCTTCCCCGCCCATGACGAGGCGGAGAACGTCGAGACGCTGGTGATCGAGGCGCTCGCCGAGCTGCCCCGCCTGGCCGATCGCTTCGAGATCGTCTGCGTGGATGATGGCAGCCGCGATGGCACGGGCGATATCGCCGACCGACTTGCCGCCGAGCATCCCGACCTGGTGCGCGTGGTCCATCACGACACCAACCGGGGCTACGGGGCGGCGCTGCGCAGCGGCTTCCGAGCAGCACGCTACGACCTGGTGTGCTTCACCGACGGCGATCTTCAGTTCCGCGTCGCCGATCTGACACGCCTGGTGGACCGTCTGGTGGCGGGCGGTGAGGGGGGTCGCTCCCTCGATGTCGTGGCCGGCTACCGGCTGGAGCGGGCCGACCCGGCCATCCGCCTTGCCTATGCCCGCATCTATCGCGCCTGCCTGCGCATCTTCTTCGGGCTCTCGCTGCGCGATGTCGATTGCGCCTGCAAGCTGGTTCGCCGGGAAGCCCTCAAGGGCATCCGCCTGGAGTCGCGCGGCGCTTTCCTCTCAGCGGAGCTGCTCATCAAGCTGCGCGAGATGGGGCGCAGAGCCGTGGAGGTCGGCGTGCCCCACCATCCGCGAACGGCCGGACAGGCGTCCGGCGCCGACCCGCGCGTCGTGCTTCGGGCAGTGCGGGACTTCTGGGCACTCCGGCTACGTCTATGGGCGGATCGCAGGGTCGCCTTGCGGCGCGGCGAGCCGGTGCTCGGGCCGCTCCTCGACGGCGGCGTCATGGTCGAGGCCTCGGACGCGGTCGGCGGCTGAAGCCGACACTCCACCCTCAGTCGGGCCGACGTCCTCCGCTGCCGGGCTCGCCCGTGCCGGGCTCGCGCGGCGGCTCGCCGAGACCCTCACCGGGGCCTGTCTCGAGATCGACATCCAGTGAGTTGATGAACTCCCGGAACACGGAGAGCTTCTGGTCCTCGTCCACCTCGGGAGTCACCCCAGCCCGCTCGAGCACGGCATCCGTGGCATAGATGGGAGCTGCGGTGCGGACGGCAAGAGCGATGGCGTCACTGGGCCGCGCATCCATCTCCACGATGCGACCGTCCACCTCCAGCAGGAGCCGAGCGCGGTAGGTCTCATCGGCCAGGTCGCTGACCACGATCCGCTGCACGGCGGCACCCAGCGCCGAGACGGTCTGCGCCAAGAGGTCGTGGGTCAGGGGCCGCTCCGGCGACACGCCCTGGAGCTTCATGGCGATGGCGTTCGCCTCCCACGGACCGATCCAGATGGGCAGATACCGGTCGCGCTCGGACTCCTTGAGGATGACCACATGCTGCGACGAGAGCATGTGCACGCGGACACTCTCCACGACCATCTGGGTGAGACCCACCGTCATGGACCGATTCTAGACCGGGCGGCCTCAGGGAGTCGGCGAGGCCGAGCCGCGCGGCGGACGCGGGCGGGCGGGAGGCGTCTCCCCGGCGGAAGGGGACGGACCTACGGAAGGCGCTCCCGAGGTATCGAGGCTGGGTGAAGCGGCCGGACCGCGCGGCAGGTCGACCAGCTCGCTCCGATACAGCGCGTCGGCCGTCAACCAGTAGACCGTCGCGGGCGGGGCGGGCAGCGGGTCCTCGCCCTCTGTCACGGACGGCGCGGCGGGCTGCACCACGTAGATACCGCGCAGGTCCTCGAGCTGCGGCAGCCGGTCCCCCGTGAACCATTGCTCCACGTAGCGGCCGTCGGACTTGCGGAACAGCAGCAGCCGGCCATGCTCCGCGTCCCACACGTACAGGAAACCCTCGCCGATGCCGCCCGGACCATCGAACAGGCGGTAGTCGCGTCCCGGACGCAGGTCGCCATCGTCGGGCGGTACTGCCAGCGAGAAGTCCTGGACGCGGCCGGTGAGGTGCTTGACCGCATCATCCTTCGTCAGGCCGTACAGGTTGCCGTCGATGAGGACCTGACGGAACCGGCCGACATCCTGATCGTCGGCGACGAGATAGTCGCTGGGGGTGGAGAACCCGCTGCCATCCGCAGTCGGCTGATAACTCAGGATCTGGCCGGAGCTGGGATCGGTCACATAGAGCCGGTAGAGGCCGTCCTCCGCCTGGCGGGGGAGCAGGAATGTGTTCATGTCGACGATATCGTCGCCCCAGGCGACGTCGTCGCTGACCTGCAGGGGAGAGAGCGTGCCGCGGCCGGTGCCATCCGATGGGCGCCAACGCCACAGGTTGGAGCGGATATCGGAGATGAGCAGATCAGGCCCGCCCACGGACAGCATCATGGGCGTGCCGATGCCCTCGCCGGCGCCATCGCCGGCCGTGACGATGACCGCCGTCGCGCCGGTCTCTGGGTCCACCCGGCTGACGGTGCGTGCCGCCTGGTCAAGCACGTACGCGGCGCCATCCGGCCCGCGTACGAGGTCCTGCGGATCCTGCACGCCGCCACCAGCGATGCGCGCCACCAGCGTGGCCGACATATACCTGGTGCCATACAGCTCATCCAGTCCGGCGGCGACGCGCTCACGGATCGGCCTGACGTCAGCGAGCGGCACGCCCGTGTCCTCCGCTCGACCCAGCTCGTCCCAGGCTCCCTGGAGCAGGGTGAGGGCCCGAGCGGGATCGTCCGTGATCAGGTCGCCCTCGATCACCTGGTCGGCCAGTCGCTCTGCGGAGGTCAGGGCCGTGTCGCCGGCGTTGATCTGTGCGGGGGCTGTCTCCCTGCCGCGCGGCGCGAGGGCGATCATCAGGCCCAGCACCAGGATCACGCCCAGAAAGGCCAGGAACGCGACCGCGGCCCGTCGCTGCGATTCGCGCTGCGAGACCCGCGGGGCTATCCGCCGGTACTGGCGGCGCCGTCCGGGGATGAGGTCGGACAGCCGGTCGGTCAGTCCGCCCAGGGCGTTGCCCATGGCGTAACGCGCGCCCAGTGCGCGAGAGCTGATGAGCGACCCGGCACCGGCGCCGGCCAGGGCCGGATTTCCCGCCGCCCCGTCCCGGCCGGGCGGCGGCGCCACGGGGACCAACCTGTTGTCCGCCCGTGTGGCGCCGGTCTCGCTCGCCTCGATGGCCAGGACCGCGTCGGATCCTTCGCCACCGGCGGCCACGAAAAGGTGGTGGAGGTGCTCCACGGCCGACTGGGGGTGGAGCGTCACCACGGAGTTCTTCAGTTCCTCCGTGCCCACCACCTCGGTCAGGTCGCGGGACACCAGCAGCAGCGAATCGCTGATGGCGAACTCACCGCGCCAGACGTCCAGCCGCAGCCCGTCGCCGGTGGGCAGACCGGGACCGGACGAGTGTTCCGGCATGAGCAACCGAGCGGCACGCACCAGATAGGCCTCGGCTGGACCGGTGGTGGCGACATACAGCTCGTGTCCGCGGATGATGGCCAGGGCCACGCCGATCGAGCCGACCGCGATGCCGTGCCCCTCACGGCTGTTGCGAAGCTTGCGTTCGGCGCTGCGGAAGGCCTTCTCCAGGCATATCGGGATGCCCGCCGACTCGTCGTAGTAGTACTCGCGCCTGATCGTGTCGGCGACCAGGGCTGTCGCATCGCGCGCTCGACCGCCCATCGTCGCGGAGGAGACGACGAGATAGAGGTTGCCCTTCGTCCGGGACTTGGAGCCGGTCGCCGGCTCGGTGACGGAGAGGGTGTCCGCTGACGAGGAGAGGCGGTCCTGCTCGGCGACCAGGCCGTACTTGAGGTGGAGGCGGGTCGGCATCGGCGGCCCAGTCTACACGCCGCCGCGTGGCGACCGGTCCCCGGGTGGACCGCCCGCGCGCGGGCGGAGGCTGACGCGCAGCTCCAAGAGGCGCGAGCCACCGGGCGCACTGGCGAACGCGGACAGGAGCTGGTCAGAGCGCAGGGTCAGCTCCTGGGCGACGATGGGACTGTCGGCGCTGACGATGAGGGTGGGCGGCCGGACGGCGAGCAGGGTCGATGACCCTGAGGCGGCCGGGACGTGCTCACCCAGGAGCCGTTCCCAGGAGGCCATGGCACGCGACAGCTGGAGCTCCTCGGTCAGACCGAGGCTTCCCGCCAGGTCCGGCAGCAGATCGCCCAGGCGGCGCATCGGGCGGCGGCGCTCGGTCATCCAGCCAGCTCCAACCGCCCGGGCTCCACGCGCCAGGCCGTGGAGGCGCTCACGAGGAGTGGGTCGAGATCGTCGAGCGTGGTGGTGGTCACGAAGGTCTGGGGCAGCTCGCCGATGCGGCGCACCAGGTGCGCACGCCGCTCCGGGTCGAGCTCGCTGAAGACATCATCGAGCAGTAGCAGCGGCGGCCTTCCGTCGCGCGCCGCGAGCACGTCCAGCTGAGCGAGCTTCAGGGCGAGGATGGCGGTGCGCTGCTGCCCGCGCGAGGCGAAGCTGCTGAGAGGCCGTCCGGCCATCTCGAAGACCATGTCGTCGCGGTGGGGCCCGACCAACGTCGACCCGTTCCACAGCTCCTTTTCGGAGGTCTCGGTCAGCCGGCGCCGCAGAGCGTCCACGGCACTCTCTCCATCGGCGGGAGGCGCATTGGTCTCGTAGCGCAGGCTGAGGCGGTCCTCACCGGGCGCGATCTCCGCGTGCGCCTCAGCGAGTGGGGTGGCCATGGCCTCGAGGGCCGCCAGCCGCCAGGCGACGATCCGACCGCCCTGTTCCACCACCACGTCATCCCAGTAGCGCATCTCGTCGGGAGAGGCTTCACCCTCGCGAATCCGGCGCAGGAGCGTGTTGCGTTGCTGGAGCGCACGGGCGTAGGTGGTCAGCGTGGCCGCTCCCTCGGCGACCTGCTGGGCGAGCAGCATGTCGAGCAGCGCCCGGCGTAGTGAGGGCGAGCCGGACACCAGCAGCATGTCCTCCGGCGCGAAGACCACGGCACGCAGTGCGGCCGAGAGTGCGCTCGCGCGGCGGGGAACGCCGTTGACCTTGACGCGCTTCCGTGTGGTGGCCGTGCCTGGGCGAGCGAGCACCACCTCCAGCTCGTCCCTGCCCGGCCCGACCGAGCCGACGTGTGCCTCCAGTCGCGCGAAGGGCGCATCCCAGCCGATCATCTCAACGTCGCCGGAAGTGCGATGGGAGTGACCGAGCGCCAGGACCACCAGAGCCTCCAACAGGTTCGTCTTGCCCGCGGCGTTGCGACCGATGACCAACTGCGGTCCGGCTGGGAAGGCCACCTCCAGCGCGGGGTACGAGCGGAACCCGACCAGGCTCAGACGCTCGACGCGCACGGCACAGTGACAACGCGCGTCGGCAGCTTCAGGACGGGGTGCGCACGGGCATGATCACGTGGACGTAGTCGGGATCATCGACGGGCTTGATGACGCCCGGCGAGAGCGGCCCCGAGAACTCCAGCGCGAGCTGTTCCCCGTCCACGTTCTGGAGCGCTTCGATGAGGTAGCGAGCATTGAAGGCGATGGTCACCGACTCGCCCTCGATGGCCGCCTCCACCTCGCCCTCAGCATCGCCCACGTCAGCGGCGGCCGCGATGGTGATGGCGCTACTGCCGGGGTCCCCCACCCTGAGGCGCACGACGTTGGCGGCTGAGGAGGCGATGAGCGCAGACAGGCGCACGGCCTTGAGCAACTCATCCCGGTCGACCACGGCGCGGCACGAATGGGAGGTCGGCAGGACCTGCTGGTAGTTGGGGAACTGGCCGTCGATGAGCCGCGAGACGAGCTCCGTGCCCTCCACGTGGAAGAGGACCTGACTCTTGGAGGAGGCGAGCATGATGTCGACTGGATCGTCCGTGTCGTTGAGAATGCGCATGAGCTCCTGGTACGACCGGGCCGGCACGACCAGGATCGTCTCCTCCACCGGCTGCAGGATGGGCAGATCCTTCACCGCGATGCGGTAGTTGTCCGCTGCGGCCAGCGTCAACCGCTCTCCCACCAGCTTGGTCAGGACGCCGGTGAGGATCGGCCGCGCCTCGTCGGAGGCGGCCGCGAACGCCACCTCGGAGAGTGCCTGACGCAAAAGTCGCTGGGAGACCCGGGTGGTCGGTCGATCGCCGGCGGTCGGGATGACCGGAAACTCCTCGGCATCGATACCCCGCAGGTGCGTCTGGTAACGGCCCGCCTTGAGGCGCAGCGTGGTGCCCTCGACCGTGAGGTCCACCCGCTCCCCGGCAGGCAGACCCGCAACCACGTCGGTGATCAGCCGGGCCGGCACGGTCAGCGCCCCGTCGCCGTCGATCCGGCCGGGGACCCAAGAGGTGATGCCGATCTCCAGATTGGTGGCCGTCAGCTTGAGCCCGGCGTTCTCCGTTCGGAGGAGCACGTTGGCGAGCACGGGCAGCGTGGAGCGGGTGCTGACCGCGCGGGTTACCACGGACAGGCCGCGTGCCAGGTTCTCCTGCATGACCGATAGCTTCACGGACGTCCGCTCCTCGCTCGGCCGGATCGGTCGGTCCACATGGCAGACCCCCGGCGTTCCTCCCTATCGTTCTCTATCTTCGCATCCCATCATCATCATCATCATGGTGTGGACAATGGGGACGGTCCACACCGGTCACGCTGGCGGCACGCTCGCCCAGTACTGCTTCCGCCGGTGGATGAAGACCTCCGGAAGGGGGATGCCCGGTGCGTCCGAGGTGGACGATCCAGATGCCCGTCCACATCTGTCCTGGGGGTATCGCCGATACCCACCGATCGTGCACGTCGGGGTCAAGCACGCCGTCCACAGGTCGCCTGCGACACCCACACGGGCTTGTCCCGGGCCGCGCGGGCTCGTGGCTGCCAGCCCCACTCCTCTGAGCGCGGCTAGTCGGCGTAGATGAGCTCCCGGACAGCGGCCAGCTCTCTGCGGAGCTCCTCGTTCTCGGCGCTCTCCCGGTCGATCTTGTCGCAGGCATGGAGCACCGTGGAGTGGTCGCGATTTCCGAGCTCCGCCCCGATGCGCAGGAGAGAGACATCCGTTTCGGCGCGCATCAGGTACATCGCGATCTGCCGGGGCATGACGATGGCTCGGTCCCGCTTCTGGCCCTTGAGCTGGTCCAGGCCCACGCCGTAGTAGTCGGAGACGGCCTGTGCGATGCGCTCAGGCGTGACGACGTGGCGCTTGGGCTGGTAGAGCACGTTGGAGAGCACCGCCTGGGCCAGATCAGCGGTCAACGGCCGGCCGTTCATGTTGGCGTAGGCCACGATGCGGATGAGTGCGCCCTCCAGCTCGCGGATGTTGGAGACGACCTTGCGGGCTATGAACTCCAGTGCCTCCGACGAGACGGAAACGGAGTGCTCTTCCGCCTTGGCCCGGAGGATCGCGATGCGCGTCTCCAGGTCGGGCGCCGTGAGGTCCGCGATGAGCCCCCACTCGAAGCGGCTGCGCAGGCGCTCTTCCAGGGTGATGATCTGCTTGGGCGGCCGGTCGCTGGAGAGCACGATCTGCTTGCCGTCGTCGTGGATCGCGTTGAAGGTGTGGAAGAACTCCTCCTGGGTGCGCTCCTTGTCGGCGATGAACTGGATGTCGTCGATGAGCAGCAGGTCGATGCGCCGATAGCGCGCCCGGAAGTCGTCGATCTTGCCCTGCTGGATGCTCGTGATGAACTCGTTGGTGAATTTCTCGCTGGTGGCGTAGACCACCTTCTTGCGCGGGAACCGAGAGATGACCTGGTTGCCGATGGCGTGCATCAGGTGAGTCTTGCCCAGGCCCACGCCTCCATACAGGAAGAGTGGGTTGTAGGCGTGGCCGGGGCGCTCGGCCACGGACAGGCTGGCGGCATGCGCCAAGCGGTTGGCTGACCCGACGATGAAGGTCCGGAAGGTATAGCGGGCGTTGAGGCTGACCGAACCACCCTCGCCACCGACCCGGCCGGGCTCCAGTCGCACCGGGGCCGGCGCTGGGGCAGGGCCGTCGTCCGGGGGAGGCGCGACCAGACCGGGGCGCACCTCGAAGTCGACATTCACGCTGTAGCCCACCACCCGGGCCAGCGTCTGGCAGATCAGGGAGCGGTAGCGGGTCTCCAGCCAGTCCTTGGCGAAGCCGTTGGGGACCGCCACGCGGAAGCGGCTGTCATCGACCGACACCAGGGCTGTGTCCTTGAGCCAGGTCTCGAAATTGGCCGGTGACAGTGAGACCTGCAGCTCGCCCAGGGCAGCGCGCCAGACCTGCTTCGCGTCCATCGATATGGCCAGCCCCAAACTACGGATCCCACCACGGAACACGCGCCTCCCGGTCGCGTTCGACGACTCGGAGCGCAGATCTCTCGGCCCCGCATCGTGGTGCCAGAGGGCTGGGTGACACCAGCCGAAGGGCTCCCGCCGGGGACGCCCACGGTACCCCATCGAGGTGCCGGGCGGCATACGTTAGCGCGGTTCGGTGGACCTCGCAACGGCATTCCTCCATACCCCGCGGGAGTATCCGTCGTCGAGATCCTGCTCAGCCGACGGGGTCGCCCGGGGAGGCACCTTCGTCCACGCTCAGGAGCGGGATGCGTCCGTCCTTCGGTAGCGCGCCCAGGACGAGCACCTGGCTCTCGAAGCCGGCGATGCGACGCGGCGGGAAGTTGACCACGCCGATCACCAGACGGCCTTGCAGAGCCGCCGGGTCCGGGTATGTCGACGGGATCTGCGCCGAGGAACGGCGGAGACCCAACTGCCCGAAGTCGATCAACAGCTGGTAGGCCGGCCTGCGGGCCTCGGGGAAGGGCAGGACCTGAAGCACCCGCCCGACGCGGATGTCGAGCCTGGCGAAGTCGTCGATGCTGGCGCTGCCCTGTGGCAGGGCTGGGCGGGTCGATGCGCTGTGTGCCATGTCGTACGACCTCCTCTCTCTGTGGGACCCGTCGGCCAGGGTGTTGCCCGCGCCTCGCCGTTCCACGCGCCCGGGATCCGCACTCGACGCCGGAGCGCCCCATCGGCTATCATCCGCCGGACGTGGCGCGCCACGGCGCAAGCATGCGATCGATGGTCGCTGACCCGCGCCCGGCGCGTTTTCCTTCCCTGGCAGCGGATCACCGGCGCCCGCGCCGAGGGACCCTTCAAGAGGAGCCCCCCCGAGGCCCATCATGAGCAAGCGAACGTATCAGCCCAAGAAGCGACACCGGGCCAAGGAACACGGCTTTCGGGCTCGGATGAAGACCCAGGGTGGTCGCCGCATCCTGGCCGCCCGTCGCGCCAGGGGACGCAAGAAGCTCTCCGCCTGATCAGCGGCGAGCGACTTCCGGCGGGCCAGCCGCTGGAGATGATGCGCTCGGTGAAGGACTTCACCGCGTTGCAGAGAGCAGGCCGGAGCCGCGCACACCCGCTGCTCATCCTCCGCTGGCGAAGGAACGAGCTCGAGCGGATACGGTTCGGGTTCGCCACCGGTCGCAAGGTCGGTAACGCGGTGATCCGCAATCGCATCCGTCGGCGGCTCCGCGCGGCGCTCAGAGCCACCGACCGCCGACCGGCCGGCGGGTGGGACATCCTGGTGATCGCCAGGCCAGAGAGCGCCACGGCAGGCTACGCAGAGTTGAAGAACGCACTGGACCAGCTCCTGGAGCGGATGAGCAAGCACGAAGGAGGCAAGGCGAAGACGTGAGGAAGCTCGGGGTGGCGCTGATCCACCTCTACCGCATCGTCTTCGCCTGGCTGCCGCCGAGCTGTCGCTTCGAGCCTACGTGCTCACACTACGCGGAGCAGGCCATCGAGCGCTACGGACTGCTCCGCGGAAGCTGGCTGGGCCTGCGCCGCATCTCCCGCTGTCATCCCTGGAACCCGGGTGGCTATGACCCCGTCCGCTAGGCAGCAGGCACGCGCCGCAGCAAGGACGGGATCCGGCATCGTCCGTCTCGATCTCATGCTGGCGCTGTTGCTGGCGTCCGTCGCCTTCATGGTCATCGCCGCGCCGGTCATGGGCGCCGACCCCTCGCCCGGAGTCTCGCCCTCACCGTCGGGGGCCGTCTCACCGGCGCCCGTCGACGGCTCGCCCGCGACCGCTCCCTGCCCGCTGCCGAACCCTTTGCCCACCGCTCAGCCGGGCCAGAGCCCGCTGGCCCACAACCTCTGCCCCGCTGTCCTCAACGGCGCCGCCCCATTGCGCCTCATCGCCTGGATCTTCACGCCCATCTTCCAGGCCATCTTCATGCTCATGGCCCTGCTCTACAACGTCTTCGGTGACATCGGCATCGCCATCATCGTGCTGACCATCCTGCTGCGGCTGCTGCTGGTGCCCGTCTTCCGAAAGCAGATCGTCTCGCAGCGCAGGATGCAGATCCTGCAACCAGAGCTGCGCGCCATCCAGCTCAAATACAAGGGCAATCGCACCAAGATCAGCGAAGAGCAGATGCGCCTCTATCGCGAGCGCGGCATCAACCCCGCCGCGGGATGCCTTCCGGCGCTTCTCCAGCTGGTGCTGCTGATCCCCATGTACCAGGTCATCTCGCAGGGGCTCGCGGCACCGGACATCAGCTCCATGCTGCAGATCGCCGGCAACCCGCTGTTGAGCGTGGCCTGTCAGGACCCCGGCAACGCGGCGGTACCCTGCATCGACCCGACCATCCCCTGGCTGGACTGGCTCACGCCGGCCGCGGGCGGCCTGGATGCCCACGTCCCGGAGATCCTCTTCATGGTCATCCCGGGGATCTTCGGCCTGAGCGTGCTGGCGCTCATCTCCGCCTTCCTCCAGCTGATCCAGACGCGCATGATGATCCCGGTCAACACCACCAACGACCCCCAGGTGCGGATGCAGCAGCGCATCTTCCTGATCCTGCCGCTCTTCTCGCTGTTCTACGGCTGGATCCTGCCCGCCGGCCTCTTCCTGTACTGGATCACGACCACGATCTTCTCCATCGTCCAGCAGTACCTGATCGCCGGCTGGGGCGGTCTCTTCCCCCTGTTCGGCTGGACGCCCCGTTTCGCGCGGGACCACCAGCCGCGCTTCCCAGTCCCGTCCTATACGCCGCCCGTGGAGAACGGTCCCGGTTCGGAGTCGCCCTCGACCCGCCGGAGCCCCACCGATCGAGCGGCTGGCACCATCAGGCCGGCCCGGTCCAAGACACGGACCAGCCGGCGAGGGAGACGCCGATGAGCGAGTACCAGGAGTTCACGGGCAAGACGGTCGAGGAGGCTCTGCGCAACGCGCGAGAGACCTTCCAGGCGACCGGTCTGGATGATCTCGACTTCGAGATCCTGACGCCCGGCAGTCGCGGGGTGCTGGGCATGGGCGCCGAACCCGCGCGTATCCTCGCTGCGCCGCGCGCCGCGCTCGGTGGAGCGGCACCTCGACGCGAAGCGGCTGCCGCCACAC